>JAEWNU010000268.1 GCA_023456995.1 Bacillota bacterium | reverse complement strand
TTTTTTGTGCAGCACAGACGGAGATATGCTGCTGGGCAGCGAAAGCGGCATTTTGTTTGGCGACTTTAAGCAGGGCGCCAATATATTCGAGGTGCTGTCTCACGCCAAAATTGCTGGCGGTCGCTCGGCCTTGCAGATAGAGGCGGATATTCGGCAGGGCAAGGTCGGGGACTTTGAGCTGAAGACAGACGAGGGCAGCTGCTTTGTGACCTATCAGCCCTCGGCAATTAACGGCTGGGTTCTTTTTAACGTGATGACCGACGCTCAAATTTCGGGAATATTTGCCGAAAGCACCCATAGCATGTTGCTGTTACTGCTTATTATGTTGATTTCTCTGGCGCTGGTGGGGGCGCTGTTGCTGTTGATTGGGCATTATAACAGCATCCTGCAGGAAAGGAATCGCAAGCTGCTGCTGCAAAGTGAGCAGCAGGCAAAGATAGAAAGAGAAAAGCTGGCGTTTGCGCTGGGGCGTTCTTCAACCCGCGTGTGGGAATATGATATTGTCAACAGCGTGGTTTTTCATGATGTGCAGCGCCCAGGGCTGGTGGTCGAAAATGTGCCGCAAAGTATGCTTGAAAAGAAGGCAGTTCATCCAGACGATGTGAAAGCTTATCTGGAGATGTACCGAAAGGTGCACGATGGCGAGCCCTATGCAACCTCGGAGATACGGATTAAGCAGCCGGACGGCAGTTATCTCTGGAGCCGAATGGAATACACGACCTTTTGCGACGAAGAGAACCGGCCCGAGTGGGCGATTGGCATCTCCATTGATATTTCAGCGCAGAAGGCTGCCGAAAAGCGCTACCGTGAGGAAATGGCATTCAGGAAGATTGCCGGGCCAAATACATTGATTTCGTTTTGCATCAATTGCTCGACCGATACAATTGAGGACGCGATCAGCTATGACAACCGGGTTGACTGGCTAGCTAAAATCCATTCGTTTAACGAGATGGCCACCCGCGTGGCGGAGACGATTACCAGTCCGCGCGAGCGTGAGCATATGCTTTCGGAGCTGAATACCGCCACGATGCTGGAGCGCTACGCCGCGGGACAGACCAGCTATCAGGTGGAGTACCGCCGCCAATTAAGCAAAGACGACCATAATTTATGCTGGATTTCCTGCTGGGTGAACCTGATACACAGCCCCACCTCAGATGATGTTTTGGGCTTTGTTTACACCCGCGATGTCACCCAGAGAAAGCTGCTTGAGACGCTATCGAGCAGTACGGTGCTTTTGGATTATGAATTTGTTTCCTGTCTGGATATCAACACCGATTTTATCTACGTGGTGCGTATAGACAGCGATCTTTACACCAAACCGGTTATTGAGGCACAATGCTATCCCGAACGGCTTAAACGGCTGGCAGCGGGTGAACTGAGCATCTCGCCCGAACAGCTTGAAACGTTTTCAGCCATTTCTATTGGCAAACGGCTCGATGAGGAAACCAGCTACTCGGTGTTTTTGGATGCCCCGTTACCCGACGGTTCCACCGCCCGTAAAAAGGTACACTTCACCTACCTCAACCGCGAAGAGGGGCTGGTGCTGATCACCCGAAGCGACGTCACCGACATCTATAAGGAGGAGCAGAAAAAGAATGCGCTGCTGCGGCGTGCACTGGAATCGGCCGAGCGGGCCAGCCGCGCCCGGGGCGATTTTCTGGCGCATATGTCGCATGAGATTCGCACGCCCTTAAACGGCATCCGCGGAATGCTCGATATCATCAAGGGGAACCCCGACGAGAACCTGCCACTCTATCTGGATAAAGCCATCATATCGGCCAAGCATTTAACGGGGCTTATCAATGACATTCTCGATATGTCTAAAATCGACAGTGGCAAGATGGAGCTGGATGAGGCGTGGATGAGCACCGACGAGTTTATGACGTATATCGATGCCATCATTGCGCCGCAGGCCGAGGAAAAGGGGCTGACTTTTAGCTCGCACTTTGACTGGGACGGCTGCACGCAGCTTTATACCGACGGTAACCGTCTAAAGCAGATCTGCATCAACCTGCTGTCAAACGCGGTGAAATACACACCCGCCGGAGGAATCGTCACTTATTCGGTGACGGCGCTGCGGCAGGCCGACAATTTGGTTTTGCTCTCATTGATGGTGGAAGACAATGGCATCGGCATGTCCTCCGGATTTTTGGCCGATGCGTTTGAGCCGTTCACTCAGGCGGACCGCTCTTTTGCTAAAACAGGTACCGGATTGGGGTTGGCCATTACCAAGCGTTTGGTCGAGCTGATGAAGGGCGAGATTAAGGCGCACAGCACACCCGGGGTGGGAACCCAAATTGGCTTTACGGTGACGATGCGCGGGGGAGCGCATGACGAAGAAGCGGAGAAGCGACAGGTTTTTGTAGGCACGCTGGCAGGGCGGCATGCGCTGGTGGCCGACGACCACCGCATCAACCGTCTGGTGGCGCAAAAACAGCTTGAAGCCGCCGGCCTTTTGGTGACCAGTGCCGAGGATGGTGCTCAGGCGTTTTCGCTGTTTGAAGAATCGCCAGTAGGGTATTATGACATCATCTTTATGGATATTATGATGCCGGTGATGGACGGCCTGACCGCGACACAGCTGCTGCGGGCTCTGCCGCGCGAGGACGCCCAAACGGTGCAGATTGTGGCGATGACTGCGAACGCTTTTAGCGAGGATATTCATAAGTCGCTGGAAAGCGGCATGAATTTTCACCTTTCAAAGCCGTTTGACCGCGAACAGCTGCACTGTATTCTATGTAAGGTGTTCACCGGCAAATAAACCGGCTCATGCTGTGCACCCACTAAAAATCAGGCCACTTTGCGGCGGATTTTGGCTCTGTGGCGTTCTCGTAAGCACGCCGCCTTCATCGTCCTTGCAGGACATATAATCGGCGGGTTTCGTCAGGAAAAATTTTCCCAGAATGCCTATCTACCAAAAAACGTGCGCAAAATCTATCTTGATGTGGTATGATTAGGTGTGATGAAAATACCGCCGTTTAGGCGTGGTTCTTTTTGAAAGGTGGAAATTTACTTATGGCATCTAACGATATCGGAATCGACCTCGGTACCGCAACCGTTATTATTTATGATATGCAGAAAGGGCTGCTGTTAAAAGAGCCCTCCGTGGTAGCGGTGGACAGCCGCAGCGGCGACATTATTGCGGCGGGCGAGGAGGCCTACCGCATGCTGGGGCGTACCCCGGACAGGATTCGCGCGGCTATGCCGCTTTCTGATGGCGTTATCTCCGACTTTGATATGACAAGGGCGATGATTACGCATTTTATCCACAAGATTTACCCCAACAACCTGATTAAGCCCAGGGTGGTGATTTGCGTACCCAGCGGCGTGACCGAGGTGGAGGCCAACGCTGTTGTTTCGGCGGCGCTTTCTTCCGGCGCGCGCAAGGTTTTTCTCATTGAGGAACCGGTTGCAGCTGCCATTGGCGCAGGCATCGACATCTCAAAGCCCGAGGGCAATATTATCCTCGATATCGGCGGCGGCACCAGCGATATTGCGGTGCTTAGCCTGAACGGTGTTGTTTGCAAGACTTCGGTGCGCATGGCGGGGCGCAAGTTTGACGAGGCCATTGTCAAATATGTCCGCCGAAACTTTGGGCTGCTCATCGGCGAGCGCATGGCTGAGCGGGCGAAGATCGCCTGCGGCAGCGTCTGCTTTAACCCCGAAGAGGATTGTGAAATTGTGATTAAAGGCCGCAATTTGAGCACCGGCCTGCCCGGTCAGATGACCATTACCCGCGGACAGCTTTGCGAGGCGCTCTCAGAGTGCATGGAGTTGATTATTGGCGCTGTGCGCCGCATTCTAGAAAATACGCCGCCCGAGCTTGCGGCGGATATCTACCGTAACGGGTTGACCCTGACCGGTGGCGGTGCGCTGCTGCACGGCATCGACCGTCTGCTTGCCGAGAGCACCCGTCTGGAGGTACACATTGCCCCCAATCCTACCGAATGCGTTGCCAAGGGTACCGCGGCCGCGTTTGTTGTGGTGGATAGTCTGGCTGACGGCTTTATGAAAAGCGCCACCTATCTGCACTGATGTAGTCGTCACTTTATTGAGATGACACGCGCTTGAGGTGTTTGCGCCCAAATGGGCGCCGGACATATATTTTGGATGACAGAAAGAATCAGGAGGGACCAATGAAGCTGGAACTTGACGCGTTTTTAAAAGACTTTGAGACAATCGCCGACATTGGCAAAACACCCGACGGCGGCAGCGAAAGACTTTCGATGAGTGACGAGGACATGGACGCGCGCAAAGCCCTGATTGAAATGCTAAAAAACGAGGGCCTTGTAGTAGACGTTGACACCACCGGTGCAATCTGGGCCAGACTTGAGGGAGAACAACCCGAGCTGCCCGCTGTGCTGGTCGGTTCGCATATTGACACGGTGCGCAACGGCGGAAAATATGATGGCCTTTTAGGGGTTATGCTGGGCTTTCAGGCCATGCGGCAGATTAAACGCAGCGGCGAAAAGCACAAGCGCGCCATCGAGCTGGTGGTGTTCCCCACCGAAGAATCGGCCCGTTTTAATTACCCCACTGTGGGCAGCAAGCTTTTAGCCGGGCGCATCCAGCCGGAGAAGCTTAAGGAGATGGTGGACAAGGACGGCATCTCGCTTTATGATGCGCTCGTTGCGCGCGGGTTTGATCCGGCGCACCCTGAAGAAGGGCAGAAGCGCTTGAGAAGCGCCGCCTCCATGCTGGAGCTGCACATTGAGCAGGGCCCCGTGCTGGAAAACAGCAATATTTCGGTTGGCGTTGTTTCAGCCATTGCTGGCCCCACCCGTCTTGCGGTGGAAATCGTCGGCGAATACGCCCATTCTGGCGCCTGCCCCATGCACCTGCGGCACAACGCGCTGACCGCTTCGGCCGAGTTTATTCTGGCGGTGGAGCGCATCGGCATTGCCGAGGCCGTGAACCAGTCGGTGGCGGCGGTGACACTCTGTGATCTGGTGCAGGGCTCGATGAACGTGGTTCCTGGTCATGTCAAAATGGCGGTGGATATCCGAGGCATTCACATCGACAGCATCAACCGCTGTGTGCTCGGCGTCGAGCGGCATTTAAGATCCATTGCCGATCTGCGCGGCGTGCGCTGCATTCATCATACCATCAGCAGCGATCAGCCGGTGCCGATGAGCGACCGCATGATCTGCGCCATCCGAAAGGC
>JAEWNU010000267.1 GCA_023456995.1 Bacillota bacterium | reverse complement strand
AGTGTTTGCGATGACTTTAACAGCATGATGGACAAAGTTCAGGCACTGATAAAGACGAATAATGAACTTCATGAGATAAACTGTCATATGGAGCTTTCAAATGTGGAGTCACAGTTTAACCCACATTTTGTCTTCAATATTCTTGAAACTATAAAGTGTATGGTGCTTATAGATCCGGAGCAAGCCTGTGAAATGATCGTCACTTTTGCAAAACTTCTGCGTTACTCAATCCACTACGGACACAGTATTATTGAGCTAAAAACCGATATTGAGTATATCGAGGCCTATCTTACGTTACAAAAACAGCGCTTTGGCAGCAGGCTGAACTATAACGTCCTGATACCGGAGGAACTGATGCAGCAAAAGCTGCCAAAGCTTCTCCTCCAGCCTCTTGTCGAAAATGCAATTATACATAACAGTGAGTATGTGCAGAATATTGATATTACAATATCTGGTCGGTGTGATGGCAACTGTATGCTTCTTACTGTGTCAGATAACGGCAGGGGCATCAGTCGCGAGCAGCTAGAATTGCTTTCCAGAAGAATGCGGGATGGCGAATCCATTGGACTTTCATATGTCGATAAAACATTGCGCCTGAGTTACGGCGATGAATATGGCTTACAACTGATTAGCGAGGTAAACGAAGGCTGTACGGCAGTTGTGCGCATACCGCTTGCGGAGGAACCATGGACAGATATCGTGTAGTGATAGTAGAAGATGAAGAACTTATACTTCAGAGCCTTATCCGTATGCCTAAATGGGATGATATGGGCTTCAAAGTGGTGGTCGGCGCAAAAAATGGTCTTGAGGGTATCGCATGCATCGAGCAAATAAACCCTCACATCGTGCTGACAGATGTTAAAATGCCATTTCTTGATGGCATCGAAATGCTGGAACGAACCATCGAAAAGTATAACTACAAAGCAATCATTATAAGCGGGTTCAGCGAGTTTGCCTACGCTAAAAAAGCGATTTCACTCGGGGTGTCAGAGTATCTTCTAAAGCCCATTTCGCTCAAAGAACTGGAAAAAGCCGTAAATAAGGCATTAGAAGATCTTGATATGGAGACATTCAACAAAGATGATCCCGCGATGTCGTTGTGTAAGGAATATTCCGTAAAGCTTCTTGATGATGAAGCAATATTAAAAAAGGGAATCAGAAACCGAGACGTTTTAATGCTTCTGAATTATGTAAAAGAGCACTATTCTGAAAAGTTTCTGATGGCGGAACTTTCTGAGATGCAACATATCAGTCCGTCTTATCTAAGCTCTAAATTTAAGGAGATTGTTGGGTATTCTTTCAATGATTATGTAAATCGTTACCGCATGATCCAGTCCATAATGCTTCTGGCTACCAGCGATCTTAAAATATATGAGGTTGCACAAGCTGTTGGGTTTGAAGATTACAAATACTTTATCATGGTTTTTAAAAAGTACTTAAAAATTTCACCTGCAAAGTTTCAGATTATGCTCAAAGACAAGTTAAAACAAATGTAGTAAGCAAAGATATTAAAGGAGGAATAGTATATGGCAAAATACGATAGAATCTACAATTTTTCCGCTGGTCCGTCCATGTTGCCGCTCGAGGTTTTAGAAGAGTGCGCTAAAGACATGTTTAATTACCATAGTAGTGGAATGAGCGTTATGGAGATGAGCCACCGCTCTAAGGTGTTCATGGAAATTGCGGCAGACGCTGAAAAACTTCTCCGTGAGGTTATGGAGATTCCCGATAATTACAGTGTTCTGTTCATGCAGGGCGGCGCAACCTTGCAATTCGCTGCAATACCCTTCAACTTGCGCAGGAACGGAAAAGCTGATTATATCAGAACCGGCAATTTTGCAACCATAGCCTCCAAGGAAGCTGCAAGATACATTGATGTAAACATTGCTGCATCCACTGAAGACTGCAAGTTTGATCATATACCTACCCAGGCGGAGCTGAATCTCTCTAAAGATGCAGACTATGTGCACATTTGCTTTAACAACACAATTTACGGAACCAAATATTCCTACATTCCAGAAACGGGCAGTGTGCCCCTAGTGGCAGACGTCTCCAGCTGTATTTTGTCTGAGCCGATCGATGTTTCCAAATTTGGCATGCTTTATGGCGGCGTTCAGAAGAACATTGCCCCTGCCGGCATGGCTGTCGTCATCATAAGAAAAGATCTGTTAGGCAGCCCTGCCGCTAACACGCCTAAAATGCTCGATTATACGCTCATGGATGAAACGGAATCCATGCTCAATACACCTAATTGCTGGAGTATTTATGTTACAAAGCTTGTTCTCGAATATATTAAGGCCAGCGGTGGCGTAAAAGCCATGCAGGAGAAAAACATTAAAAAAGCAAAGCTACTTTACGATTTTCTTGATAACAGTAAGCTGTTCTTTAACCCTGTCAGGAAAGACTCCCGCTCCATGATGAATGTTATCTTCCGCACCGGAAATGATGAGCTGGATGCAAGATTCGTCAAGGAAGCTGCTGCACTCGGAATGAGCAACCTCAAGGGGCACAAAGTGCTGGGCGGAATGAGAGCCTCCATCTATAACAATATGCCTTATGAAGGCGTCGAGACTCTTGTGGAATTCATGAAGAAATTTGAAAAAGAAAATATCTGAATGATGCTCAAGGAGAGATAAAAATGCGTATTTTAGCACCTGACGGCATTGAAACTGTCGCCGAAAAGGAACTTTGCGAAATGGGTCACCAAGTGATCAAGACAGCGTATACGCCGGAGCAGCTGGCCGATGCACTCAGTGATGCGGATGTTCTGATAGTCAGATCCGCCACCAAGGTCAGAAAACCAGTTATAGATGTCGCCGTCAAGGCAAATAAGCTGAAAATGATTCTGCGCGGCGGAGTTGGCATGGATAATATTGACGTTGACTACGCTCGTTCACAGGGAATCATCGTTGAAAATACGCCTACCGCTTCCACCAATGCCGTTGCGGAAATGGCTATCGCGCATATGCTGTCCGTTTCGCGCTTTATTGGCGAGGCAACCCACACTATGAGAAATGGACAATGGGAGAAAAAGGCGTTCAAAGGGACTGAGCTTTTTGGAAAAACGTTGGGCGTTATTGGCTTTGGAAGAATAGGTAGACGCACCGCTGAGCTTGCAAAAGCTTTTGAAATGGAAATTATAGCCTACAACCGTTCACAGTGTGACGAAGGCAGAGCACTTGGCGAATATGTTTCGCTTGAGGAATTGTTCCGTCGTTCCGACATCATTACCATGCATCTTCCCGGAGCCCCCGAGGGTATCCCGTTAGTTCGCAGCGAAACCATCAGCCAAATGAAAGACGGGGTAATTATTATCAATACCGGTAGAGGCAACCTTATTAATGAAGCTGATTTAATAGGTGCACTTGATTCCGGTAAAGTCGCTGCCGCTGGTCTCGACGTATATGTTGGTGAGCCTGATGTAAACAAGGCGCTTGTGTCACACCCCCATATATCCTGCACACCACACATCGGTGCTTCTACCAAGGAGGCACAGGTAAGAATAGCTAAAGAGCTTGTAAAGCATATAAAATCCATCGCATAATTACTCTTCTTGGACTTTCTGCTTTATAAGACTCTACTACAAATACTTAAGGGTTTATATTGCAGAAATTCTATTGATTGGAGTAACTTTTATGGATCACTTTATACAGGTTCTTGATGATCTCCGTAACCTTTCACTTTTGTCTATCTTTGTTAGATATGTTCTAGTAATAATTTGCGGCGGAATAATAGGAATTGAGCGCGGAAAAAAACGTCATGCCGCAGGTTTGCGCACATATCTTGTCGTTTGCATGGGCGCTGCTGGCGTGATGATGCTCAATCAATATTTGCTGCAAACTATGAATCCAAACGCAGACCCATCAAGGCTTGGTGCACAGGTAATAAGCGGAATAGGTTTTTTGGGCGTCGGAACAATCGTCATCACCGGAAAGAATCAGGTGAAAGGCTTGACGACAGCTGCTGGATTGTGGGCTTCTGCCTGCATGGGGCTGGCTATAGGTGCCGGTTTTTATGAAGGCGCAATCATGATGTGCATTTTTCTATATCTGGTGCTTGAAGTACTTAATAGACTTGATGAAAGATATATAAAATTCGTCAACGTTTTGAGGCTCTATATTGAGCACGATAACAGTGTTCATTTTGGGCAGATTCTCAGGCTGCTAAAGAAAAACGGATGGAGCATCAGCAGCAACGACCAAATTAACATTGAAAATGGTGCGGAAATGTCTTACATACTATGTATCACGCACTGCGCCAAGGGAATTGATGGAACAAATATAATCCTGCTAATAAAAGTCAAGTGCTATTTTGATAAAAGTTTTACTTAAAAATGAGTATAAATAATTAGACCAGGCATTAATAACATCTAGCCTCTTGGAAATATTATACTACTTAATTTATTGC
>JAEWNU010000266.1 GCA_023456995.1 Bacillota bacterium | reverse complement strand
GAGACAACGATTGCATAAAATTCCTTTTAGCGGATATTAATAAGATAAGATTAATGCAAATGAGGCGCAGCATGCAGTATGTAATTTCATTTTTAGAAGGTGTCATCTCCTTTATATCTCCCTGTCTTCTGCCAATGCTCCCAATCTATGTGTCTTATTTTGCAGCAGGAAAAGAGGATTCCAGCGGCAAAACAACCTTAAAAAATGCATTGGGCTTCGTACTGGGCTTTACCTTGGCCTTTGTTGCGCTCGGACTCTTCTTTGCTGTTCTGGGTAGTTTCCTATTAAATTATGCCGCTATTATTAACATTGTTTTAGGCAGTTTGATCGTGCTTTTTGGGTTGAGCTTTATGGGGGTTATTAAGCCTATTTTTAACTTACACAGCTCTGGCCACACTAATACTGAAAACCTCAGCTTTTTAAAGGCTCTCACTTTCGGCATGATATTTTCAATTAGCTGGACGCCCTGTGTCGGTGCGTTTTTAGGTTCCGCTCTGGCAATGGCTTCGGTCAGTGGTTCGGCGCTGCAAGGAACACTCATGCTGCTTTGCTTTTCCGCTGGCCTTGGAATACCTTTTATTCTATCTGCGTTGTTGATTGACAAGTTAAAAACCACTTTTGATTTTATAAAAAGGAATTATAAAACCATCAATTTTGTATGCGGCCTTTTTCTTGTCATTATCGGTGTTTTAATGATGACTGGGCAGCTTGGCCGATTTCTAAGTCTGTTTAATAGTTAAGGAAGGAAGATTTTTATGACCGAAAAACGAAAACTGGCAGTTACTATTTCCGTGCTTCTTTTAACAATGATTGTGTCCGCCGCGATTTATAACGCGTATAAAGACCGAATTGACCCATCCACCGGCAAGTTAACCCGTACCGTGCAGCTAAAAGACCAAGTGCCGATTAACTCGACCGAGCCAGAAACTCGTGACGCTTTGGCAGCTAAAGCGTTGGACTTCACCATGCAGGACGCAGACGGCAATGATGTTAACCTCTCAAGCTTCAAAGGTAAACCCGTAGTTTTAAATTTCTGGACCTCTTGGTGCACTTACTGCAGAGCTGAGATGCCACATTTTGAAGAGGCCTATAAACAATATGGTGATCAGATACAGTTTATTATGCTTAATGCCGTTAAATCTGAAAAGAATGCCGAAGATGGAAGAAACTTTATTAAAAATTCTGGATACACCTTCCCAGTATTCTACGACACAGACGGAAAGGCGACGACCTTATATTCCATTCGCGGTTTCCCTGCTACAATATTCATTGACAAAGATGGAAAAATCGTGGAGAGAAGCCTTGGTGAGCTGAGCCGCGAAAAGCTTAACGAAAATATTCAGAAGTTAGAGATTGCGAAATAGATGGTGAAA
Source organism: Bacillota bacterium (assembly GCA_023456995.1). Taxonomy (GTDB): domain Bacteria; phylum Bacillota; class Clostridia; order Oscillospirales; family Ruminococcaceae; genus Yanshouia. The sequence goes on along the minus strand of JAEWNU010000266.1, from coordinate 1,508 downwards.
TTGCAGCCGCCCAGAAGATATCCTGGGCGGCTCAGCTTATCTGTAATGTCTTTCTGTTTTGACCTTCGGGAAAATAATTCGCCACTTCTTACTCACTGCAACACAGAAATGTCCCCCTTTTTTACTTTAGATGCCCACCAACAAAAGCGCTGCATCTATACGGTGTTTTTAGGATGACGCCGCATGTCCTCTAAAAAAATTATACATAAGTGCCGCAACTTCACAGCCTAACCAGCATATATAAGTACCAATCCTCCTCAAAATTCAGGGGTAAATTGATTAAGGCAGGGCAGCCGCTTTGAATCTAATGTGTTCAAGCGGCTGCCCTGCCTTATTTTTTCTATAAAACGCCTTGTCTGTCTCTATTGCTCGAAGAAATATTTTATCGTATACTCATGGAGAGCATTCAAGGTGTGTTTTGCCACGCAATCAACTAAATATTAAACGATGATATGTACCATCTTTATGCGCAAAAGCTATTTGATGAACCGAAAGGGCGGGAGAATAATGTCTATTACAGTTGCCGATGCTTTGCAAATAGGGGGCATGTCCCGCTGCAAGCTTCTGGCCGGAAGTAGCGGCTTAGGCCGTAATGTAAGTTATATTGATACAATGGAAATACCGAATATTCAGCCATGGCTCAAAAAGAATTTACTGATGATCACGACGGGCTACGCCATTCGTAATGATATCTCAGCATTACCGCGCCTGATCAGTGATCTGTGTAAAGCAGATGCCGCCGGTCTTGCAATCAAAACCCGGTTTCTGGGGGATATTCCGTCCGAAACGATTCGCCTGGCAGACCAGTTGGCGGTACCGCTTATCGAAATCCCACATGAGATTCCATTCATTGAACTGACCATGCCATTGATGAAAGCGATTCTCGGCGAGCATAACCGCAACTTGGAATTTTCTGAGCAAATGAATCGAAAGTTTTTAGAACTCGAGCTTAATAATGGCGGCTTTGACAGCATTGCAAAAGCACTCGCCAATCTAATAGATTTTTCTGTGGTGATTGCATCCCGATCCTTTTCGGTACTGGCTTTTAGTGAGGAAAACGAATGGCCAATGCCACCGGCTCTGATTATGCCTGACGCTAACGGTGGTCTAAAACTCAGTGAACATGTCTGCAGCTGCTTGGCCGACGCCCAAAGCGATACTTTGATCAGCCCTGAAATCTCTGGGATAGGACGCCTGATGGTACGCCGGGTCGTGATACGCAAGCAAATCTGCGGATACATCTGCGTCATTGTCCGTGACCGAACGCTGGACGATATGCAGCTCATTGTGTTGCATCATGCTGCCACCAGCGTTGCGCTTGAAATTTCCAAGCTACAAAAGCTCGACGAACACATCCGCTTTATGCAAAACAGCCTGCTTATAGATCTGTTGGCTGGAAATGTAAAATCAACCACCGAGGCCGAAAGCCGCGCCAAGCTGTTGCGCTGGCCCACCCTGCCTGCACGACTGGCTCTTGTGGATGTTGACCGGTTCGGTACGGTTATCCG
>JAEWNU010000265.1 GCA_023456995.1 Bacillota bacterium | reverse complement strand
ATATGATTACCTTTAAAATCGGAACCAAACCATCGATGTTTCAGTGGGAGCGCTCGCTGGAAAGAGCAATCTTGAGGCTAAAAGTATTTTAAATGCCGCCTTGAAAGACGGCGATACCGCTTTAGCAACAGTTGAATATGTCAATGGTTCTTTCACTCTTACGACAGCGGATAAAGACGCCACCTTTTCTATAACAGGCGAAAGTGCAAATAAACTGTTTGGTTCATCTAATCTCTCGGGTACAGGTAGTGCTTCTTTTAAGCTTGATACATCCGCTGTGTTGCCTACCCTTACAGTGACAATTGATGGTATTGCTAAATCCATTAACTTTAACCCTTTAGATACAAGCACTAGTATTGATAAACAGTTAAACAATGCTATTGCCTCTGCCTTTGGCAGCGGCGTTACTGTCACTCCCCCGGATGGCGCTGGTAATTTTAAGATTACAGCTGCTAATGGTTCCCGCAAGATCAGCATCACTGGAAGCCAGGATACTATGGCCGCTCTGGGCTTTAAAAACAGCGTTTCAAATAAAATCTCACTTAACTCTTCTTTAAATAACAATTATTTTTCTACGACCATCGTTGGTCAGCGTCAGGAATTTACAATTAATGGCGTCGATTTTAGTTTTTCTTCTGAGCAGAGCATCTCCTCAATCATGAATGCCATCAACAACAGTGATGCCAACGTAAAGATAACTTACTCTTCCACTACTGATAAATTCAGTATGGAGTCTACCTCGTCAGGCCTACGCGAAGCGGGTTATGGCTTTCAAATTTCTCAAAGCGAAGGGAATTTGATGACAGCGCTTTTTGGTGTGGCTCCTTCAGGCAACACAACAGGTGCAGCACTTACTAAACAATTGACCAGCGCTACCATTCCCGAGGGTGATTTTCTCTTTAAACCTGGCACAGTTAATCTTAACGTAAACGGGAACAATGTTTCTCTAACCATTCCCAATAACTATACTTCTGCCGAAAGTCTGGTCGGTGCGGTCAATGAAGCGCTTGTGAATCAATTTGGTAAAGATAGCTCTAATAACCCTAATGTATCCTTTGTAATTTCTGAGGATGGCAAAACAATTAACCTAAATACATCTGCGGATTATACGGCCTATATTTATGATGACTCCTTGTCAGCGTTGGGCTTCGATACCAAAGTAACAGGTACCTCTACGCTGGCAGAGCTGGGCATAAAAGATAATGTAGCCTTTAACATCGGTGGTAATCCGCTAAGTATTCCTGTTAGCGACAGCATCGACACCATGATACAGAAAATCAAAGATGCTTATACCACAGCGGGGGGCAGCTCTGCCGATTTTAGTGTTTCACTTGAAAAACCTACTGATGGTAAAGCCTATATCCGGATATGTGGTGTCGATATTCCTATGGATTTTATTGATACCAGCGGTAAATTGTTTGGACAAACAGAGGGTAATTTAAGCACCCAAACTAGCGTTGCGGGTGGCCTAACCACTGTTGAACAAGGGTCCAATGCTGTTGTTGTGATTAATGGCGTTGAAGTTGAGCGCAATTCAAATTCTTTTACCGTTGATGGCGTTAGCCTCACACTGCTAAACGAAACCAATACAGCTTCTACCATTACGGTCACACAGAATACCGACAGAATCTATGAAACTGTTGTAAAGTTTGTTGAAGATTACAATACACTCATAAACAGTATGAACAAATTACTGGATGCCGATCCCACCTATAAAAAATATGCGCCATTGACAACAGAACAAGAAGACGAGATGACTGAAAAACAAGTTGAGAAATGGGAGACTAAGGCAAAAGAAGGTCTTTTGCGCAATGATAGCACTCTTTCGGGTGTGCTTGCATCTTTGCGTGGAACGCTTTACACCAAGCCGGAAGGCAGCATGGCTCTTTATGACCTTGGCATCTCAACCTCATATTTCGGTACGAAAGATAACCTGACAATAAGCGATCCCAGCAAGTTGAAATCGTTTATTGCAGAAAATCCCGACGCGATTATGAAGCTGTTTACCGACCCAGATACGGGTCTTGCAACAATGTTGAATACCGCCCTCAGCGACGCAGCTAGGACCAGTACCATTAATCCCGGCAGTTTAGTGCGTATAGCTGGTTCAACTGGCAAAACCGATAATTCCAGCAGCATTTATAAGCAGATTAAAGATATTCAAAGTGGCCTTAAAAAGCTGGAAACAAGATATCAAAAAGAGTATAAACGTTATTGGGCAAAATTCAACTCAATGGAATCATTGATTTCTAATATGAACAGCACCAGCTCGTGGCTTAGCTCCATGATGTCTTCATCGTGATAAACTTGATGTGAGAAAGGTTACGAAATATGGCTTATAATCCTTATAACAAGTATGCCTCTCAGTCTGTTATGACCATGACGCACGGTGAAATGTTAACAAAGCTATATGAGGCAACTATTCTAAACATGAACCTGGCCATAAAGGGCATATCAGAAAAAGATATTCCAGCTACCAATCTGGCGTTGCAGAAAGCTCAAAAAATTTTGAACTATCTTACCGTCACGCTAGATAGGCAATATCCCATTTCTAATAATCTTGCCGCACTGTATGATTTTTTTAACCGCCAGCTAATAACTGCAAACGTTAAAAAAGATGCCTCTCTGATACAGGAAATTGTCCCCATGGTTGAAGAGCTACGCGACGTCTTTATTCAGGGTGATAAATTGTCCCGGATGGAAAATAGCCATGCGCCAACGAGCGGTTCGCGCTTTGCTGTTTCAGGTTAACCCTTATTTTGTTGCAGGGCCAATCGTTTGATTGGCCCTGTTTTTTTGTGTCATAATACGGCCCTGTTTCCCCATAGAATATGAAAATGGAAGCAATTTGGACAGGTGGCATTGCCCAGATTACATTACTACATCCTGGGGAGGTCTAGTTATGGCTTACGCGATTCACGCGACAGCCTGCGTTGAAGAAAATGTCGAAATAGGCGAAGGAACACGCATCTGGCACAACGCCGTAGTTCATAGCGGCGCTAAAATTGGTGAAAACTGTTCTTTAGGTCAAAATACTTATATTGCCCCTGGCGCCGTTGTAGGCAATAACGTACGTTTGCAGAATAACGTCTCGGTTTTTAACGGAGTAACACTTGAAGATGCCGTCTTCTGCGGACCCAACGTTACTTTTACAAATGTACTTTTCCCCCGCTGTGAATTTCCCAAACAGCCTGATGATTATGCAAAAACCCTGGTTAAACACGGCGCCTCTCTTGGTGCTGGATGTGTTATTATCGCCGGTGTGATAGTTGGTAGTTATGCGATGGTGGGGGCCGGTTCCGTTGTTACAAAGGATGTACCCAACCACGCATTGGTCATGGGGATTCCAGCACGATTGCGCGGATGGCTCTGCCGCTGTGGAAAGCCTATTTCTGTAGCTAATCCAAGTTGTACTTGCGGATGTCGGTATAGATTTTCTCAGACCGGCCCTATTCTGGAAAGTGGTGATGCACCATGATTAATTTTTCTGGTCTTCCCGAGCAATATAAGCGCCTTTCACCATATATGGCTAATTCGATAGAGCAAGTGCTGCAAGCATGTTGTTACATTGGCGGATCTGAGGTAGATCAACTTGAGCAAAAGTTGGCGACGCGCACAGGCAGCAGCTTCTGTCTGTGTTGCGCCAATGGTACCGACGCACTGACCCTCGCCATCATGGCGTGGGGAGTCGGTAGAGGCGACGCCGTGTTTGTCCCTTCTTTTACCTTTGCCGCAACAGCAGAGGCTGTTGCGCTGCGTGGGGCTACACCGGTTTTTGTTGATGTAGACGATACTTTTAACATTGACCCTGCTTCGCTTGAAGATGCCATTATCACCACTCGGCGAGAAGGCTGGCTGCGCCCCGCAGGCATTGTTGCAGTTAATTTGTTTGGTGTTCCGGCCGACTACCGAAGGCTCAATCACATTGCTGCCCGAGAGGGGCTTTGGCTGTTGGAGGATTCTGCTCAGAGCTTTGGCGCCAGCCGCTTTGGTCGCACCGCTTGCACTTTTGGTGAAATAGCAGCAACCAGCTTCTTCCCGGTAAAACCGCTGGGCTGTTACGGCGACGGCGGCGCTATTTTCACCGACAGCCGCCCACATGCTGAGACGATCAATTCCCTACGCTTGCACGGTAAAGGAGGCTCAAAGTACGACCACCGCATTATCGGCATCAATTCACGGCTTGACACGCTACAAGCCGCCGTACTACTGCAAAAACTTTTAATTTTTGATGAAGAACTCTCCAGCCGAAACGAAAATGCTAAAAAATATACTGCTGCACTATCTAAATTTGGTATTACGCCTGTCATTCCTCCTGACACTATTTCGGCATGGTCACAATATACCCTTCGTCTCCCTGATAGAATTACCCGAGACCGACTAAAGCTGGAATTGAGCACTTGTGGAATCCCCAGCATGGTATATTACCCTGCCCCACTACATCTACAAGCTGCATTTGCTTACCTTGGCGGCAAAAAGGGGATGCTTCCTATCTCTGAGGCAACTTGTGAGCAGGTGCTAAGCATACCAGTTCATGCCTATCTTCAGGACGAAGATATAGCGCTAATTATTGATTCTATCACAGAATTTATGGAGAAAAAAATATAGCTGCAAAAAGGAGCCGGAAACGGCTCTTTTTTGCAGCTATATTTGTTAACAGCCATTTTGACTGTTTTAAAGATATCTTCTAATCGTTTTGACGCTGCTTTGCGATGTCAAACTGCGCCATGATATCGGCACTGGGTTGTTCTGTGGAAAGCGTTACAACAATAATTACAATCACTGAAAGAACAAATGCAGGCAGAAGCTCATATACGGCAAAGACACCATGTCCACCTGAAAGTTCTTTGAGATATTTGAATACAATAGTTCCCATACCACCAGAAACAATTCCAGCATAGGCCGCCTTAAGATTCATTCTACGCCAGAACAGCGAAAGTAAAATAGCAGGTCCAAAAGCCGCGCCGAAGCCTGCCCAGGCGTAGCTGACCAGCCCGAATACGCTGCTGTCAGGGTTGGCCGCAAGCATCAATGCAACAGCTGAAACAAAAAGTACTGTAATGCGCGAAACCCACAACAAACGCTTCTGGGGCGCTTCTTTGTTAAACTGATAAAAAATATCATTGGCAAACGCAGATGAAGTTACCAGGAGTTGACTGTCTGCTGTAGACATAATAGCGGCCAGAATAGCCGAAAGCAATACACCTGCCAGAACCGGATTAAACATCGCACGCACCAGCATCATAAATATTGTTTCGTGATCGGCCAGACCATCAACATAATAAGCCTTTCCAGCCATGCCCACTGCCAACGCACCAGCCATCGAAATAATAACCCATATCATAGCAATAACGCGGGCCGGACGAACATAAGATGCTTTTTTTATGCCCATAAAACGAGCCAAAATATGCGGCTGGCCAAAATAGCCCAATCCCCATGCCAGCGCTGATGCGATTACAATACCGCCAAAATCTGCGGATACACCAAGCTGCGTAAATCCTTTGACTACACTATCCATCGCGATAACAGGATCAACGAAGTTACCAAACATTAGCATAGCAGGCACAATAATCAGCGCGCAAAACATCAAAATACCTTGAATTAAATCGGTCCAGGAAACCGCCATGAACCCGCCCATTACGGTGTAAGAAACAATGACAACGCCGCCAATCACTAGAGCGGTAATATAGGGAATTTCGAATATGGTAGAAAATAGCTTTGCACCCGCCACGAACATGGATGCTGTATAAATTAAAAAGAAAAACAGGATAAATAACGCACAAATTATCTTGAGGAAACCCTTTGGGTCATGAAAACGCTTCTCAAAATATTCTGGAATGGTCAAAGCGTCTTCCGCTACCTCAGAATAAGAGCGCAGCCGTTTCGCAACAAAAAGCCAGTTAAGATATGTACCAACAGCCAGACCGATTGCCGTCCAAACGGCCTCTTTTGTACCTGCAGATGATAAAAATGCTAGACCCGGTAAGCCGGTGAGCAACCAACCACTCATATCCGAGGCCTGTGCACTCATAGCTGCTACCCAAGGGTTTAGCCCTCTTCCGCCCAGAATATAGT
>JAEWNU010000264.1 GCA_023456995.1 Bacillota bacterium | reverse complement strand
GTGATTGACCCCGTCCGCGCGCAGGACCCGAGCGGTCGGGCCTACGATCTTGAAATCGGCATCTGGCGCCTCACCGACGCCAACGGCTTTGTCTGGGGCGCGTTGTGTACACTTGATGATATCACCTATAAAAAGATGATGGAAGAAAAGTTCAGCGAAAGCGAAAAGCTGGCCTACACCGGCAAAATCGCGGCCGACCTCGCACATGAGATTCGAAACCCATTGGCGGGGATGCGCGCCGGCATTCAGGTTATTTCAAAGCGGCTTGAGGGCGAAAACGAACGCGCCATTTGCGCAGGCATGGTCGGCGAAGTCGACCGAATTAACCTATTGATTGAAAATCTCTTAAACCTAGCGCGTGAGCGCACCAGCCACAAGGCGCTGTTCCCTGTAGGCAAGCTGTTTGACGAAATTGCGCTGCTTTACACCAAGGTCGCCGAAAACAGCCGCATCGGGCTGCACTTTTCTGCCGAATCCGATGTGATGCTTTACGCCGATGAGGGGCAGATTAAGCAGGTTCTAATCAATCTGATCAACAACAGCTTTCGCGCCGTGGGCGACGGGGGTACCGTCACCGTTTCAGCCCGGCGGTTAGAAAGTGGCGTGGCGCTGACTGTTATCGATAATGGTGAGGGCATGTCTGAGCAAGCACTTAAAAGCGTTTTGTCCTCCGGGCGGGTAAACGCTACCGAGGGACGCGGCCTTGGTCTATCAATTGTAAGGCGGCTGCTGCGGCAAAACGGCGGAAGCTTTGACATTCAAAGTGCGCGGGGCGAGGGCACGACCATCACAATCACCTTTGAAATGCAGGAGGCGGCAGGATGAATAAAACCGTAATCTATCTGATATACTTTTGCATTTACTCCGCCATTTTGCTGGCAATTGGCAAAAACAGCTTCAGAAAGGGCAACACGAAGGAACAGTTCTATTTAGGCGGTCGTGAGCTAAGCCTCAGCCGCTGTGTGCTCACCTTTTGCGGCACATGGGTGTCCGCCGCAACTATCCTCGGCTTTACGGGCAGCGTGTTTGAAAGCGGCTATGCGGCGCTGATCTATTCGGTCATCCCCTGGTTCGGTGGCGCGGTGCTGCTGGTGCTTATCAGCGACAGACTATATGAAAACGACATTCTCACCATCCCCGAATATTTCCGAAAGCGGTTTGGTTCGAAGGCATTGCAGGTGATTTTCGCAGTCATCATGATTGTCGTATACGTTTTTTATCTGGTTATTCAGATACGCGGCTTTGGTTTGGTTGCAGCCACGCTGTTTAACATTCCTTATGTCTTTGCAATATTGCTGATTTACCTGTTCATTCTATATTCCACCTTTGGGGGCTATCACACCGTGGCTAAAACCGACGCCTTTAACCTCATCGCGCTCTCGGTGGGGTTGATCATGGTGTTTGCTGTAATTGTTACACGGGCGGGGGGGATTGTTGCCATCCACGAAAAGGCCGCCCAAATCAGTGGTTACGCTTATTCTGCCATGCCCTATGCCACCGATAAGGGCGCGCTGCTGCACCTGTTCGGCAAGGGCAAGTTTGCACCACTGATGAGCGCCACAATGTTTTTCGGCTGGGGACTCGGGCTTGCTGCAAACCCCCAGTACACCATCCGCATGGTATCGGCCAAGGATAAAAAGACATCAAAAAGCACGGTGCTGTGGTCGCTGGTCTATCTGGCGCTGCTCTACTTTGCGCTGCTGCAAATTGGTTTGGGCATGCGGGTCATGTTCCCGACCATCGACACAGTGCAGGAGACCGACGGGATTTTTGTACACGTGATCAACAACCTCATCTACGGGCCCTGGAGTGGCTTTTTCCTGTTTAGTATCATCGGCGCCTGCATTTCCACCGCCAATTCGGAGCTGCTTTTAATCGCGTCCTCTTTCAGCTACGATATCGTCAGCACGCTGCGTAAAAAACCACTGGGCGAGTCGGCGTTGCTCTCACTTTCCCGTGCGAGCATTTTTGTCGGGGGTACTGTTTCGCTGCTGCTTTCGATTCACCCGCCCGCCAGTCTTTTGACCTACGGCGGCGATTTGTGGGGCGTGTTTGGCGTCACCATGTTCCCGACGCTCTACGGCTCGCTGCTCTACCATCGCACGACCCGGCAGGGTGTCTGGGCAGGCTTGAGCGCGGGTCTGCTATGCCTGGCACTGTTCTATCCGCCGTATCTTGCGGGCGGTTTTGCGTTTCATCCGGCCTTTCCGGGTACGGTAGTGGCTACTTTAAGTTTCTTGACGGTGTCACACCTGACCTATGATGGAAACCATCCGTGGCCTAACACGCAGGAGGATACACAATGACCTACAAAATTCTGATTATTGACGACGAATATCTTATTCGTCTGTCGTTGCGCGAGGGCTTAAGCGACCTCGGGCATCAGGTGGAGACTGCTGACAGCATCGAGACCGGGTTGATGCTTGCCGAGCGATTTGCACCGCATTTTGTTCTGTTGGATAACCGTCTGGGCACCCAACAGGGCATTGATTATATCGAGGCAATCAAAAAAATCGACGACGACATTCAGATTGTACTGATGACCGCCTACGGCTCGGTTTCGCAGGCGGTGGAAGCTGTCAAACGCGGGGCTTATGATTATATCCTAAAGCCGTTTGATCTTGACGTCATTGAGCTGATGATCAACCGCAGTATGGATCAGCTCAAAACCAAGCGAAACCTGAACCTGATTTCCACCCCGAAACATGCACTGGTGGGTGAAAGCCTTGCCGTCCAGAATATCCGCCGCCAAATCGGCGTGGTGGCACACAGCGACCAGGTCGACGTGCTTATTCGCGGTGAAACTGGTACCGGTAAAGAGGTGGTGGCCAATCTCATCCACCATAACAGCGAACGCCACCAGCTCGCCATGGTGAAGATCAACTGCGGGGCCATACCGGATAATCTTTTGGAAAGCGAGCTGTTCGGCTACGAACGCGGTGCATTCACGGGTGCTGCCAAAACCAAAAAAGGGCTTTTGGAGCTTGCAAACGGCGGCACTGTATTTTTGGATGAGATCGGCGAGTTGCCGCTGTCCATGCAGTCCAAACTGCTGACCTTTTTGGAGGATCGACGCTTTAAGCGCGTCGGCGGTCTAAACGACATTGAAGTTAACGTCCGCGTCATTGCCGCCACCAACCGCGACCTGCATCAGGCCATCCTACGCAAGGAGTTTCGCGAAGATTTATTCTATCGCTTAAACGTGATGCAGATTACAATTCCGCCGCTGCGGGAGCGCCCCGAGGATATTCTTCCCCTGTGCAGTTATTTTCTGGAACGTTTCAATCGCAAATTTGATAAAAATATCCGGGGCATTGACCCGGACTTTGCAAAAGAGCTGACGGAATACGCATGGAAGGGTAACGTGCGCGAGCTGCGAAATGTCTTGGAGCGCTGTGCGCTGTTTTGCGAAGGCGACGTTTTGAACAGGGC
>JAEWNU010000263.1 GCA_023456995.1 Bacillota bacterium | reverse complement strand
TACACATACCCGTCGAAGTACACGATGTACTTTGTGTTGGGGAACAATGGTTGGCGGGTGGCTAACCTTGTAGTTCTCTAGGCGTTCTCTGCAGATCAGCCTAAAAAATTAGCGCCGCTCAATAAGTGAGGGGCGCTAATTTTTTATAATTTTTGGGCGAAACATAATGCAAATATGATAAAGGCGATGCAAGGCAGTCATTTAGTATAAAAAACTATTTATTTGCCAAAGCTTTCCTGTGAAATGACTTTACGCTTGTGATCTGCAATTTATGTTCTTTTTTCCGCTGATAGGCGGGATTTTTTACGTGTGCAGTTTTGTTACCTCATTACAAGAGTGCGCATTAAATCTCTCATGATCTGGATATAAAATACTATAAAACTTTCCATATTTTTAAAATGATTGATTTATCTGACGGAACATGTCATTTTGTTTGTAATTTGTCCCTTTTTTACTTTTCAATATAGTTAAAATGTGCTATACTTGTTTGCGTTAAACGCCTAACGGCTGATAGAAAATATCATTATGAGGTGAAGCAAAACTATGGCAAACAACCGAATGGTCAAAAAATCGCCTATGTCCTCCATCGTCATCGTCGCCCTTGCGCTGCTGATATTTATCGTAGCCGTCAGCATCGGGGTATCGCTTTTAAAGAAAAGCGATGTTACTGAGATACCCTCCTCCAGTACATCGGAATCGATCAGCGAAGCTGAGTCCTCATCCTCCGAAGTATCTGAGAGCGAGCCCGAATCCTCATCCTCTGAGGCATCTGAGATCGAACCTTCCTCATCTCAGGCATCTTCCTCCTCTTCGGCAGCAACTTCTGCGGCGTCTTCTTCCAAGGCGTCTTCCTCCGCTACACCTGTTTCTAGCAGCCTGCCTGCAAAATTTGACCCTTCGGTCATGGGCGCGAGTGGTAAGGCTAACATTCCAAGCTACAAACAAATTAACGCCGACGTTAAGGCATGGCTTAAGGTTCCTGGTACCAACATCAACTACCCAGTACTACAAAGTGCCAGCGGTTATTCTCCTCATTATTATTTGGATAAAAATATTTACAAACAGACCAGCCGTGATGGTGTTATTTACGCCGGTTCTACGTGTAAATTTGGTACCGGATCAGCCGGTCTCTCTAAAAACACCGTGCTGTTTGGTCATAACTGGACCAACTACTCAGCGGCGCCGCGTATCGGCAACGCCAGCGACGTAATGTTTGCACAGCTGGCCGGCTATCACTATCTTAACTTTGCCAAGTCCTACCCTTACCTCTGGTTCTCCACCGATTCACAGGAGATGACTTGGGTAGTATTCGCCGCTTTCTACACCGATATTTCGTTTAACTACATTGAGCCCAATCCCAACGACGCGGGCTTTGCCTCCATTATCAGCGGCGCTAAGGCGCGCAGCCGCCACAACTTTGGTGTTGAGGTCTCCACTAGCGATAAGATCCTGACCATGTCCACCTGCACCAGAGCATATGGTTCAAGCGACAAGCAGCGCTTCGTCGTTATGGCTCGTCTGCTGCGCAGCGGTGAGACCGTTAAAGAAATTAACGTCACCACCAACCCCAATCCTGTTCTCCCGAAACTTTGAGAGGTGAAATAATATGATATATCGTCAGTCTGAACGAAAGGTCACTGTTGTTCCTGCGCAGAAAGCGGGTACCCCCGATTTTAACAAACTTGAGATTGCACCGGAAAAAGACCTGCTTGGTGCCGGACGATTGCTTTCTCAGATCACCTTGCCGCCCGGCGCACTGATCGCCGAACATGCCCACAATGATGAGTACGAGATTTATCTAATTTTAGCCGGTGAAGGTGAATATCACGATAACGGCACGGTCGTCAAGGTTTTTCCAGGAGATGTCGCCCTCTGCCGTAACGGCGAAAAGCACGCTCTTGTCAACACTGGCAATAGCGATTTGGTCTTTATGGCTTTTATCGGTTTTCAAAACGCTGAAAAACAGTAAATTTAAAAAAACGCACAACGTCGCTGCAAAGTCTTGCAGCGGCGTTTTTCTATGGGATTTTTAATAGTGGCTTTTTTGTAAGTATTTCGCCGTACATTACATGCTCTATTGCAGGATGACTCAACATTTTTTTGGCTAAACTTAAAGGGTGATCAATATTTTATGGCCACAACTATTTTAACTTGCAGCTTCCACACATTGGGTCTTACAAATTTTTATTAATTTCGCACCTTTTCTTTGTGCATTTACGAAAATTTGCAGTTTTTTTCGACAATTTGGTCAAAACAGTTGCGAAATGAGTTTTGTTTTGGTATGATGTTGTGCAGCAATAAACACGAGGTCGGATTTGATCTACGCTGTTTTAAGGGGAGGGTATCACATGACGCGCTATTCTCAAACGAGGTTTTCGTTGTCTGTGTTAACTTTTCTCCATTTTTCTGTCAGCATCTTGGCTTTCATCGTAAAAGCCACAGATGCTTTTTTTATGGGCTGGAACAAATAGGATTTGGCCTCGGTTCAGGAAGTTAATACTCAGAGCGCTTTTGATAAGGACAGATGCAGGGAAATGCCTAAACACTAAAAATGAAGGGGAGGTGTCCCCTGGTTATTCCGATGCAAAAGTGTGTAACTTGAGATAGAAAAGGAGAATTTTTGATGAGTGAACAAATAAAAGTGATTGGTGAAGAGGGTCTCTTCGACGCCCGCCAGCTCGGTTGGCCTAAAATGCTGCTTCTCGGAATTCAACACACCTTCGCCATGTTCGGAGCCACCGTTTTGGTACCGCTGCTCACTGGTCTTGACGTTTCCACCACGCTTCTGATGGCAGGTTTAGGAACATTGCTGTTTCACTTTTTGACAAAGGGTAAAGTACCAGTTTTTCTAGGTTCCTCTTTCGCTTTTTTAGGTGGCTATTTTGCGGTTGCGCCGAAGATTAACGGTCAGCCCAACGTTGAAATGCTACCCTACGCCTGCGGTGGCGTGTTTTGCGCGGGTCTAGTCTATGTTGTATGCTCAGCATTTATCCGCGCATTCGGCGCTAAAAAAGTCATGCGTTACTTTCCCCCGGTTGTCACCGGCCCAATCATTATCTCCATCGGTCTGATTCTTGCGCCTTCTGCAGTTCAAAACTGTTCCTCCAACTGGCTGCTCGCGGTTATTGCGTTAGGCACAATCATTGTCTGCAACATCTGGGGCAAGGGCATGGTTAAAATTGTTCCCATTATTTTAGGCATCGTGGTTTCTTATATCATTGCTCTGCTCACCAATGCAATAGATTTTTCGGCCGTTGCCGCTGAGCACCGCATTATTGCTATGGCGCCTCTGATGATGGCCAAATTTGATGCTTCATCCATCATCACTATTATGCCAATCGCACTTGCCACCATGATGGAACACATTGGTGACATTTCGGCCATTTCCGCTACCACCGGCAAGAATTACATCCACGAGCCAGGCCTGCACCGCACGCTACTTGGCGACGGCCTTGCCACTTCCCTCTCGGCTTTGTTCGGAGGACCGGCCAACACCACCTATGGCGAGAATACAGGCGTTCTGGCGCTCACCAAAGTTTATGACCCCCGCGTTGTGCGAATTGCAGCCATTTCCGCTGTGCTGCTTTCCTTCTTCCCGAAGTTTGCCGATTTGGTTAATACCATCCCCCCTGCGATCATCGGCGGTGTCTCGCTGATTCTCTACGGCATGATCTCTGCCATTGGCGTACGCAATGTCGTTGAAAATCAGGTCGATTTCACGGTCTCACGCAACCTGATTATTGCTGCGGTTATTCTGGTTTCTGCTCTGGGCTTTAATGCGATTGGCGGTATCACTTTCACGGTTGCAGGCGCTTCAATTACGCTTTCAGGCCTTGCGCTGGCCGCAATCGCCGGCATTGTTTTAAATGCAATCCTGCCCGGAAACACTTACGAGTTTAATGCCCCCTCAGAAGCCAGTCAGGCTGTCATCTTTAAAGTCTGATCAACTTGTTGTATTAGTTGTAAGCCGCTGAATTTTTCGGCGGCTTATCTTTTTTAAAGGCTTTGATCTGTCGAAAGGTTAGAAACGATCTAAGCTGCATTATTTTAAAAAAATGGGCAAAGATATAATTGACATTTCCATCATATAAAGCTATACTATAGCAAATAAAAGGGAGTAGCTTGCATCATTTTTTGGTGTAGCGTGGCGCGTCAATACGAGGGGACACCTTCCGCGCACGAATTAAAAAGCAAGACTTTTGTCGCATGTGGTGGCAAAAGTCTTTTTTGTTGACCACAATAACAAATATGTGGAAAGAGGAATTGCAATGATAATCCTAGAAAATCTACTTGCGGTTACCCCACAACAGGTCATTATGTGGATTATCGGCGGCCTGTTGATTTACCTCGCTATCAAAAAGGGTATGGAGCCCACGCTATTGCTGCCAATGGGTTTCGGCGCTATTTTAGTCAACCTGCCCTTCTCAGGGGTCATCGATCAGTTTTATAATGGCGAACTGGAAGAGGGCGCAATTGACGTACTATTCCGGGCCGGTATTTCTAATGAGCTGTTTCCGTTATTGCTGTTTATCGGAATCGGTGCGATGATTGACTTTGGTCCGCTACTCTCAAACCCCAAAATGCTGTTGTTTGGTGCCGCGGCGCAGTTTGGCATCTTTTTCACCCTCGGCCTTGCGGTACTGCTGGGCTTTGACCTAAAGGATGCCGCATCTATCGGCATAATCGGCGCGGCTGATGGCCCTACAGCCATAGTCGTGGCAAACTTTTTTAAGAGCAACTACATCGGCGCAATCATGGTGGCTGCCTACTCCTACATGGCGCTCGTGCCCATTGTGCAACCACCAATCATTCGCATCATCACCACCAAAGCTGAACGTCGTATCCGCATGAAGTACGCACCTGACAGCGTTTCGCAACGCGTGAAGATCTTATTCCCAATCATTGTCACTATTATTGCCGGTATCGCCGCGCCTCGCTCGGTTGCCCTCATTGGCTTTTTGATGTTCGGTAACCTCGTGCGCGAATGCGGCGTGCTCGGCAGTTTGTCGCAGACGGCTCAGGATGTTCTAGCGAACCTTATTACGCTGTTTTTAGGCCTGACTGTTGCTTCCAAAATGCGTGCCGACTTGTTTGTTACCCCTCAGACGCTAATGATTTTGGGCCTTGGGCTGATTGCGTTTATCTTTGACACGGTTGGCGGCGTATTGTTTGCCAAGGTATTAAACATCTTCTTAAAAGACAAAATCAATCCCATGATCGGCGCGGCTGGCATCAGCGCTTTCCCTATGTCCGCGCGTGTTATTCATAAGATGGGCCAGCAGGAGGATAACCAGAACTTCCTGCTTATGCATGCCATCGGCGCAAACGTCTCGGGGCAGATTGCCTCAGTCATTGCAGGCGGCATGATCTTAAGC
>JAEWNU010000262.1 GCA_023456995.1 Bacillota bacterium | reverse complement strand
GCGGTTACCCCATAGCCTTCCTCGCGCAGCCGGCCGGGCAGACAACAATCGGTAGAGTTGACAATTACCTGAACATTGACATACCCCAATGCAAGGCGTTGTTCAAGACAGCTGCCAATATAAACACCCGCACCAAAACCGATGCAATAAGCCATGATATTCAGCGGACTTGTCAAGTTTTGCAAAACCATTGTCAACCCCAGCAAATAGATTCCGACTTCGACAACAGAAAGGAGGGCAGCTGGCAATCGCTGCCCTTTGATGACTAAAATTGTGCGCAGCGTATTGAGCGAAACATAGAAAATATTAATTCCAATGATGCTAAGAACGAGGGTCATGAGGTGCCTCCTTTTTAGTGGTGCAGGGGAGAGACAGCAGGGAAAGTATGGTTGATTTCTGAACTAGAATACAAAAGACAAAAATTCACTCTATTCCCCACGTACAAATTAATGCATAACTATTGGGCAAAGTCAAATGAAATAAATTGCAGAAGGGTTTACATGTTTGGCTTTTGTTTGTTAATATTGTAAGTAGTAAAATATATGCGCCGGGGATATCCGGCGACAAAGATTTGAGGTGGTATTTATGGATTTACAAGAAATTATGCAGCAGCGCGATTTTGTTGTGGTGGGCGATACCCTTAACGAAGAAAAATATGCCTATAAAATCAAAAAGGGTCTTGAAGAAAAGGGCTATAAGGCACAGGCGGTCGGCAAAGAACTGACTTCTATCAACGATGTAGAGGGCGATATTGACATCATTGACTTGTGTATCAACCCCGTGAAGGGTTTGCAGCTTATGAAGGAAAATAAGAAGCCCTTTAAATGCATTGTAATTCAGCCCGGCGCTGAAAGTGATCCGCTAAAAAGTTATTTGGATGAAAACAAGCTGCCTTATATTGAGGGCTGCTTGCTGGTGGGGCTAAGATTGTACGCTAAATAGTATAAAACTCCATAAAAGGGATGTGACAGGCCGCCGTTGAGGTGGCCTGTCAACTTAGCTAGATTATTACATCAAGAAATTAGCTAAATAAGCCGTGTGGGCAAACCCCTATATATTTAACAGCTTTTTTAGTTCGGGCAAAGAATATACCGGGGCGGCACAAGCCTTATTGTGGCACAGGTAATAGGCGCAACCTTGTTCTGGCAATGGGTAATCGGCGGTAAAGGGAGCAGCCTGTGCCAGCGCTTGCTGATTGGAACTTGTTTTAACCAGCACGGTTAAGTTCCAAACAGGCGCTTCGCGAAGAAAACTTAACAACTTTTCGGTGCTGCTTTCATCCGCCACAGCACATATCAGTTCTTGCCCTGGGTACAGTACCGTCATCATTGCCAGCAGCGAGACACAGTACCCCGCGGGATAATCTGATATTGCACCACAGACAAACCTGAGTTGACGGTCGGCGGCTTCTTGCCATTTTGTTTCGCCGGTCAGGTTTGCCAAACGGCACAAAACCAGAGCCGCCACAGAGTTCCCAGAAGGTATTGCGCCGTCATATACTTCTTTGGGGCGGGTGATCAGTTGCTCTCCATCCGAGGCGTTGCGATAAAAGCCGCCATTATTATCGTCTGAAAACAGGCTTAGTATCTGTTCCGCTACCTTTATCGCCGACAATAAATAACTGGCGTCAAGAGTCGCCCGATAAAGCGCCAAAAGCGCAAGGGCATAGAAGGCATAGTCATCTAATTGGCCGTCGTGGGCGGATTCCCCATCGCGCCAGCGCAGGCGTAGCCGATTATTTGCATCAGCTAAATGCTTTGAAATAAAGCTTTGCGCTTTTTTGGCTGCATTAAGATATTTAGGCTCATTCAAAAGCCACCCAGTTTGAGCCAGTGCGGCAATCATCAACCCGTTCCATGAGGTTAGTACTTTGTCATCCTTGTGCAGACTTACGCGAGCCAGCCGATAATCGTACAGCTTTTGGCATAAGCACTCTATTTGACCGTCACTATCTTCAAAGTGGCGGTTTTCAATTAGGTTTAAGATATTTTTACCCTCAAAATTGCCTTGTTTGGTTATGCCGAACCAGTCACAAACCCGCTTGCCGTCTGCTTCGCCCAAAACCTCAATAACTTCTTCTGGCGAAAAGACATAATATTTACCCTCAACCCCCTCGCTATCGGCGTCCTGACCACAGTAGAAACCGCCCTGTGCATCGGTGAGCTCATGCAAAACATAATCGAGCGTTTTTGTAACGACAGTTTTATACAGTTCTTTGCCTGTTATTTGATACGCCTCAAGATAAGCACAAGCGAGTAGGGCGTTATCATAAAGCATCTTCTCAAAGTGAGGCACCAGCCATTTTTGATCGGTTGAATAGCGCGAAAATCCGCCACCGATGTGGTCAAACATTCCGCCACGATACATCTGATCCAGCGTGTGCAGCGCCATTTTACTCGCGTCCGCATCTTCTGACAGCCCTGAATAGCGCAATAAAAACAGCAAATTATGTGCCGTGGGGAATTTGGGCGCAGAGCCAAACCCACCCCATTGGGAATCATAGCCGCGCTTAAACTGCTCAAAGGCGCGCAAAAGTAATGCTTTATCAGGGTCGCTCGACTGTGTATCCCGATCTTGGGCTTGCAGCAGAGAAACAATCTGTTCACTGGAGTTTAGTAGTGCCTCTCTTCCAGTATGCCATTGCTGCGTAACGGCGGCGAGTAAGTCCATTAATCCCGCCATGCCATACCGACTGTTTTTAGGCAGATAGGTGCCGGCCCAGAACGGCTTTTGCTCCGGCGTCAATATCACGGTCATTGGCCATCCACCTGAACCGGTGAGCGCTTGGCAAACCGACATATATACGGTGTCAACGTCTGGACGTTCTTCGCGGTCGACCTTAACGCAGATGAAATCGCGGTTGAGAACTTCGGCAACCTCGGCATCCTCAAACGACTCGTGAGCCATAACGTGACACCAATGACAAGTGGAATAGCCAATGGAAAGGAAAACCGGTTTATCCTCGGCTTTGGCCTTGTCAAAAGCGGCTTGACCCCAAGGGTACCAGTCCACGGGATTATTTACGTGCTGCAATAAATACGGCGATTTTTCAAATTTTAAATGGTTCATCTGTCTTGTCCACCTTCTATTAAAACTTTACCCAAACATTTTATTGTTTTCAGCATTCCCAAATTAGAAATAGATAAGCAACAAACGGCTTGTTTTGATGCAAGCACATAAATTTTTGAGAAAGTTAAACATCATTCGTAATAAAATGTCACATGTACAATGTTTCATCGGGATACGGATACATATGTGATTGAGTTACAGAAAACTAATTTGGGATTTGCTATAATACCGGCATAGATTGTAGGAGGTAATACGTTTTGAACAGAGCGAAAAAGAAAGCGACGATAGACCAAAGCGCCTGCGTTGCCTGTGGTTGTTGCGCTGCGGTATGTCCGCTTGAGGCGGTCAGGATTAATAAGGGCAGTTTTGCCATGATAGATGAAAATAAATGTGTAGGATGCGGAAAATGTGCAAAGGTCTGTCCGGCCTCTGTGATTAAAATTGAGGTGAGAGAATGAAGGGCAAGCAAAAGCACTGGTACAATTATCTGTGGGTGTTCTCCGCCCTATACATTATGATGGGTTTTGTCAATATTCTATTTGCGTGGGTAGGGCTACTGTGCTTTTTTATTCCGCTGGTTATCTCGATTGCGACAGGACATAAAAGCTATTGCAACAAATATTGTGGACGCGGTCAGTTGTTTGATCTTTTGGGAAATCAGCTTGGGTTTTCGCGTAAAAAGGATATTCCGGCATGGATGAGAAGCAAGTGGTTTCGTTACGGATTTCTGATCTTTTTTATGACCATGTTTTTCAATATGCTCAATGTCACTTATGTTATTTTTTCGGGTGCAGGTAGTCTGCGTCAAGTGGTCACACTGTTGTGGACCATTAAGCTGCCGTGGCACTGGGCCTACACAGCGCATGTGTCACCTTGGGTGGCGCAGTTTGCATTCGGGTTTTACAGCGTCATGCTTACCTCGACTGTGCTGGGGCTCATTACAATGCTTCTTTATAAGCCGCGTTCCTGGTGCGTTTACTGCCCAATGGGCACCATGACCCAGATGATTTGTAAGGCTAAGTGTCAGAATGATAAATCGTGTAACATTTAAATACGCCTATCGTATTGTGATTGAGTTACAGAAAAACGCGACGGCACTGGATATACTATAAACATAACAAAACACACAACCGCTAAAAGGAGAGATTATAATGTCAGTCTTAAAGGTAACAAAAGAAAATTTTAATTCCGAAGTTCTTCAGTCAGATAAGCCGGTACTTATCGATTTTTGGGCAACTTGGTGCGGCCCGTGCAGAATGCTTTCTCCGGTAGTGGACGAAATCGCCCAGGAGACCGATTCCGCAAAGATTTGCAAAATCAATGTTGACGAACAGCCCGAACTGGCAAGACAGTTCCAGGTTATGAGCATTCCGATGCTTGTTCTTGTGAAGGATGGCAAGGTGGTACAGCAATCGGTTGGCGTCAAGCCTAAGGCTTCAATTCTAAACATGATAAATGTGTAAGCACAATTACAAGGAAAGATAAACAGCGGGGGAAGACATCTTTCTCTCGCTGTTTGTACAGTCTGAAAGGAGATAAATATGGATAAAGAACAAAAAGTTTTGATTGTCGGCGGCGTGGCAGGCGGCGCTTCCACCGCGCCCAGACTGCGCAGGCTCGATGAGCGGGCAGAAATTATTATGTTTGAACGAGGAGAATACGTTTCGTTTGCAAACTGTGGTCTCCCTTATTATATCGGCGGAGAAATTAAAGAAAAATCGGCGCTCACCGTTCAGACCCCACAGGATTTTGTTGATAAATTTGATATTGATGTGCGCGTATTTAATGAGGTGACCGCGATTGACACCGCCAAAAAGGTGGTGACAGTGCAAGACCTTAAAACCGGCAAAAGCTATGAAGAAAACTACGATAAGCTAGTGCTTTCAATGGGTGCTGAACCACTACACCCGCCCATTCCTGGTAGCGATTCTGATAAAGTTTTTACATTGCGCAACATTCCCGATACTTACAGAATAAAAGAATACATCGAAAAGCACAAGCCCAACAGTGCCGTGGTGATGGGCGGTGGATTTATCGGCATTGAAATGGCTGAAAATTTACACGCTGCCGGACTTTGTGTCACATTAGTTGAGATGGCCGATCAGGTCATTGCGCCGATAGACCCCGATATGGCGGCCGATGTGCATCGACACATTGAAAGCAAGGGCGTGCGGCTGGAACTGAGTAACGGTGTCAAAGGTATGCGGGACGATGGTTGTAAACTGCACATTGAGTTGGACAGAGGCAGCGTCGAGGCCGACATGCTCATCATGGCCATCGGTGTGCGGCCTGAGACGAAGCTGGCTAAGGCGGCAGGAATCGAACTCAACGCACGCGGCGCCATTATTGTGGATGAACACATGCGCACATCAGCGTCTGATGTTTACGCCGTAGGAGACGCCATCGAAATAACCGACAGCGTAACCGGTCAAAAAGGCTATGTTCCACTGGCCGGTCCTGCAAACAAGCAAGGACGTATTGCTGCGGATAATATTTGCGGCATACCGAGTGTCTATCCCGGAACGCAGGGTTCCTCGATACTCAAAGTATTTGATATGACCGTCGCTTCAACTGGCGTCAACGAAAAAACAGCTAAACGTCTTGGGTTTTCTTACGACAAAGTATTTACTTATTCCGGCAGTCACGCGGGTTATTACCCCGGGGCCGTCAACATGGCGATTAAAACAATTTTTGAACCGGAGACCGGGCGCATTCTTGGTGCCCAGATTGTCGGATTTGATGGAGTCGATAAGCGGTGCGACGTGATGGCCATCGCCATTCGCGCCAAAATGACGGCTGAAGATCTCTGCAAATTAGAGCTTTGCTATGCGCCGCCCTTTAGCTCTGCCAAGGATCCAGTCAATATGGCGGGCTTCGTCATAGAAAACTTAATTACTGGCAAGATGAAGCAGATTCACTGGCACGATATCCAGGCGCTGCCGCGTGATGGAAGCGTGACGCTCATAGACACTCGGACACCGTTAGAGTTTGAAAATGGTAGCATTGAGGGATTCAAAAATATTCCGCTTTCTCAACTGCGTAAGCGTCTGGATGAATTAGATAAAACAAAGCCTGTGTATGTCAACTGCCAGATCGGACTTAAAGCGTACATTTCAGCCAGAATTCTGATGCAGAACGGTTTTGATGCCTATGTTGTTGCAGGTGGCTTCCGCCTTTATAATTCTATTTTTGGCAAGCGGCCACAGCCTATGGCGGCAGGACAGAAGTCAAACTGCTGCCAACAGGACACCTGTAAAAGAGCTGTGGTGATTGTTGACGCTTGTGGGATGTCGTGCCCGGGACCTATTGTCAAGCTTTCCGGTGCATTAAATACCGCTAAGACTGGCGACGTAATCGAAATTTCAACCAGTGATCCGGCCTTTGCCAGTGATATTGAGGGCTTTTGCCGTCGAACCGGCAATGTGTTTTTAGGGCTTGAGAGTAATAAGGGCATCAGTACTGCTAAAATCCAAAAGGGTGAAAAGCAGGCGGTAGCAGCGATGGCAGGTGAAAGTAAAGACAAGAAAAACATTATTGTTTTTTCTGGCGAT
>JAEWNU010000261.1 GCA_023456995.1 Bacillota bacterium | reverse complement strand
GATGGAGAAAAAGTTCCATCCCTCCGTGTCTTTTAACCGGCCGGAAGGCGGACTTTTCGTTATGGCGTTTCTGCCTGAGGGCATGGATTCCTACCCCTTTGTGCAGGAGGGCATCAAACGCGGTGTTTACTGTGTACCGGGTGTCGCTTTCATGGTCGATGGAAACAAGCCGAACAACGGTTTTAGAATGAATTATTCCACCCCCAGCGACGAGCAGATCGTTAAGGGTGTCGATATTTTAGGCAAGCTGACCCACGAGTGGTTTAAGTAAAAGCGATATTTACATCTGAAAATCAACGCAACCAAACAGAAAGGGTGAGACCCATGGCTGAAGAAATCAGCACCCCGCAGGTCCCTGAAAAGAAAAAAATCGTGTTCTCGGGTATACAGCCCTCAGGACTTATAACAATTGGCAATTATCTAGGCGCGGTGAAAAACTGGGCCGAGATGCAGGAGCAGTACAACTGCGTGTTCTCGGTTGTCAACCTGCACGCCGTGACTGTGCGGCAGGATCCGGCCGCGCTGCGCAAAAACACGCTGGAGGCTTATGCCATGCTGCTGGCCTGCGGTGTCGACCCACAGCGCAGCATCGTGTTTATCCAGAGTCATAACCCACACCACACGGAGCTGATGTGGGCGCTCAACTGCTTTACACAGTTTGGCGAGCTCTCGCGCATGACGCAGTTCAAGGATAAATCGGCGCGTTATGCCGACAACATCAATGCCGGGCTATTTACTTACCCGACGCTTATGGCGGCGGATATTCTCTTATACCAGGCGCAATATGTGCCGGTGGGCGAGGATCAGCGACAGCACGTCGAGCTGACGCGCGATATTGCTCAACGCATCAACGGCGTAATGGGTAACGTGTTTACCATGCCTGAGTGCCTGTTCCCCAAGGCGGGCGCGAAGATTATGGCGCTGACCGACCCGACTAAGAAGATGAGTAAATCCGACCCCAACCCCAAGTCTTATGTCGCAGTGCTCGACCCCAGAGACACCATCATCAAAAAGTTCAAGAGCGCTATCACCGATTCAGGCAGCGGTATTTATCGCGGCGAGGGCAAAGAGGGAATCGCGAACCTCATGACCATCTATTCGGCATTCACAAAGAAGAGTGACGAGGAGATCGTGCGCGAGTTTGACGGCAAGGGCTACGGCGACTTTAAGGTGGCCGTCGGAGAGACGGTGGCGGATACACTGGCGCCTGTTAGAGCAGAGTTTGACCGCCTGATAGCCGACAAAGCCTATCTCGAGAGCTGCTACACCGACGGTGTAAAAAGGGCGATGCAGTTTTCACAGCGCACCCGCGACAAGGTTTATAAAAAAATGGGCTTTACGTTGTAAAAAAACGCTGTAAAAAAACGCTGTGCCTCAACTTTGAGGCACAGCGTTTTTTTGTTTTTGAGTGAATTTTTTGACGTTTAAAAACCATTCAAGTACGGTACCAATATCAGGGAATCAAGCCTTTTCATATTATTTGAGAACAATGTAAATAATTTATGAAAGCACTTGACAATAGAGAGCGATAATGATAAAGTACATTTAGCACTCAGGATGCAAGAGTGCTAAACAAGCAAATTGAGGACGATTTTCGCCCGAATATAAGGGGGCTTACCAATGGCATTGGATAGACGCAAAATGCTTATTCTTGAAGCGGTTGTTGAGCAGTTCATCCGAACGGGCGAACCGGTAGGCTCAAAATATGTGGCGCATGCGATGCAAAACGCTGTTTCTCCCGCCACCATTCGCAACGATATGGTGACACTTGAGGAGGCGGGTTATTTAGAGCAGCCCCACACGTCTTCCGGCAGGGTTCCCACCCATATGGGTTATCGGCTTTACATTGATGAAATGATGAAGACTCGACCATTGACCGCTGTCGAGCGGGCTGAGATTGATGCGCTATTCAACGTTCGAAACGCTGACCCCGACCAGTTGTTAGAGGATGCTGCGGTCGCTCTGGCCGAGGTGACAAGGCTGGCGACTATTTCAACGACGATGATCCCTTCCACCGTGACGGTGCGACGCATTGAAATTATTCCTGCAGGGCCGCGGACAGTGGTCATCTTGCTTATAGCTTCGTCGGGCGTTATTAAAAATAAAGTCTGTCGGGTAGATTTTAACGTGACGCAGCCGATTGTGGATTTTTTTATCAACTTTGCCGACACCCAATTGGTAGGGCGAAGCCTTGATGACATTACGTCATCCTATATCAGTGCAGTTAGCGTTTCTCTAGGGGAATATGCAAGGCTTTTTATGCCGGTTTTTGCCGCACTTTATGATTTGGTACGCGAGATTAACGAAGGACAATATTTTACCAAGGGCATTACCAACCTGCTGGAATATGCAGAACTTACACCCGGGGCTTATGAGCTGCTAAGCTTTATTGAACACCGCAAGGAAATGATGGATTTAATCGGCGCGGATAGTGCGCCTGTCCAGATTATGATTGGTCACGAATCGGCAACGAGTCAGCTGGCCGAAAGCTCGGTGATCATCGCCCGGTATAACATCGGGCAAAGCGCGGCAGGGGCCATCGGTATCATTGGACCGACGCGAATGGATTACGCGGGGCTGATACCGCATCTGGAATACTTTGCAGAGACACTAGGCAAGCTTTTAAGCGAGACTTATAGTCCTTGATACTGTTTATGGCATAACAGCATAACAACAAAATATCGGAGGGAAACCACATGGCAGACAAGGAGAAGATCACGCCGCAGCAGGCGGAGGAGATTGAACAGAACGCCGGGGCGGCTGAAAAAGAAAAGGTTGAAAAAGAAGCAGCAGAGGCAAATGTTGAAGAAAAAACTAACGAGGCAAAGCCTAAAGAGGCGCCTGAGAGAACCGAGCTTGAAAAGCTACAGGATGATTATGCGGCGTTAAACGATAAATACCTTCGACTGATGGCGGAATACGACAACTTCAGAAAGCGCAGTCAGCGTGAACGCGACGCCGTTTACCCTGAAGCAACAGCAGCCGCCGCCACCGCGTTTCTCAACGTTGCAGATAACTTTGAACGGGCGCTGGCAGCGGAGTGTGCCGATGCCGAATATAAAAAGGGTACAGAGCTAACCTATCAGTCGCTGATGGAAGCATTCTCTAAGCTGAAGGTCGAAAAGTTTGGTGAACCCGGTGACGCCTTTGACCCCAACCGTCATAACGCGGTGATGCACGTCGAAGACGACAGCGTCGAAAACGAGACGGTGGTGGAGGTGTTCCAAAAGGGTTATCTACTGGGTGACCGCATTATCCGACATGCAATGGTTAAGGTTGCAAACTAAAACGATTTGAGCACGGCGGCAAGCCGTTTCAGATAATTTAAATTTTGTATAGAAACATCTGTGATATATTGAGGAGGAAATAACTTATGGGTAAGATTATTGGTATTGACCTTGGAACTACAAACTCATGTGTAGCCGTTATGGAAGGTGGCGAGCCGGTTGTTATCGCAAACGCCGAAGGCGCTAGAACGACGCCATCGGTTGTCGCATTTTCTAAAACTGGAGAGCGTATGGTTGGTCAGGTGGCAAAGCGCCAGGCGATCACCAACCCTGATAAAACCATCAGCTCAATTAAGCGCAAAATGGGCTCGGATTATACCGTAGCTATTGATAGCAAAAAATATACCCCCCAGGAAATTTCAGCGATGGTTCTCCAAAAGCTCAAGACCGATGCAGAGGCTTATCTGGGCCAGACGATCACAGAGGCGGTCATCACCGTTCCCGCATACTTCACGGATGCACAGCGTCAGGCAACCAAGGATGCGGGTCGTATCGCTGGTCTTGACGTCAAGCGCATCATCAACGAGCCGACCGCAGCTGCGCTCGCTTACGGAGTCGACAAGGAAAACGATCAGAAGGTTATGGTTTATGACCTTGGCGGCGGTACCTTCGACGTATCCATCATTGAAATGGGAGACGGCGTGCAGGAGGTTCTGGCAACTGCGGGCAACAACCGCTTGGGCGGCGACGACTTTGACGACCGCCTGATCAAGTATATGGCTGATACCTTCAAGATGGAAAACGGCATTGACCTTTCTCAGGACAAAATGGCGATGCAGCGCCTAAAAGAGGCGGCTGAAAAAGCGAAGATTGAACTTTCTGGTGTGACGACCGCACAGGTCAACCTGCCGTTCATCACCGCTGATGCTACTGGCCCGAAGCATTTGGATATGAGCATTACCCGCGCAAAGTTTAACGAGTTGACTGCCGACCTGGTTGCTGCTACCATGGGCCCGGTTAAGCAGGCGCTTTCCGACTCGGGACTTACTACCGGACAGATCGATAAGGTTCTCATGGTTGGTGGTTCGTCGAGAATTCCCGCCGTGCTCGATGCGGTCAAGAGTTTCATTGGCAAAGAGCCGTTCAAGGGTATTAACCCTGACGAATGTGTCGCAGTGGGTGCTGCCATCCAGGGTGGCGTGCTTGGTGGCGACGTTAAAGGTCTGCTGCTGCTCGACGTAACCCCGCTGTCTCTGGGCATTGAGACAATGGGTGGCGTGTTCACCAAGATCATCGACCGCAACACCACCATCCCCACCAAGAAGAGCCAGGTTTTCTCCACCGCCGCTGATAACCAGACCTCTGTTGAGGTTCATGTGCTGCAGGGCGAGCGTGAGATGGCTTCCGGCAATAAGTCTCTGGGTCTTTTCAAGCTTGATGGCATTCTGCCCGCCCGCCGTGGTGTGCCGCAGATCGAGGTAACCTTTGACATTGACGCCAACGGCATCGTGCACGTTTCAGCAAAGGATAAGGGCACTGGCAAGGAGCAGAATATCACGATTTCTTCCTCCACCAACATGTCCAAGGATGACATCGAGAAAGCTGTTAAGGAAGCCGAGCAGTTCGCTGAAGAGGATAAGAAGCGCCGTGAGGAAGCTGATATCCGTAACAACGCCGACCAGCTGGTTTATCAAACCGAGCAGGCGCTTTCCGAGCTTGGCGACAAGGTTGACGCTGCCGACAAGGCTGAAATTGAGCAGAAGCTCAACGCGTTGAAAGAAGCGCTCAAGGGCACCGACAATGAGCTCATCAAGACTGGCACAGAGTCGCTCTCCAAGAAGTTCGCTGAAATGTCTGAAAAGATTTACAAGGCCGCACAGGCATCTCAGGCTGCGCAGGATCCCACGGGCGGCGCGCAGGGTGGCGGCAGCCAGAACGCAGACTTTGTTGACGCTGATTTTAAGGATGCTGAATAAAGCTAAAAAGCGCATATAGGAAAAGGCCTTTGACGACGAGTTGCGCCAAGGGCCTTGACCCCTGTTTGTGCATCAGAAGGGAGATGATGCGAT
>JAEWNU010000260.1 GCA_023456995.1 Bacillota bacterium | reverse complement strand
CTTCATATCGCTAGGCCAAGTAAGATATGAAGCGCTGGCGTTTTTGTGTTTTTTGGGAGGTTTCGGCATGAAAAACAATACGAACTTAAAAGAGTTTGCAACCTATGCGTCCTTAAATGTGCTCGGCATGATCGGGCTTTCGTGTTATATATTGGCGGATACTTTTTTTGTTGCACAAGGGCTGGGCACAAACGGTCTGGCGGCATTGAATCTTGCAATTCCGGCTTACAGTTTGATTCATGGCGGCGGGTTGATGCTCGGCATGGGAGGCGCAACTCAATACACTATTTTAAAAAGTCAACATGATTTGCATCGAGCAAACCGTGCCTTTACCGTGACCATTATTTTGGCAATGATTTTTTCGGTCGCGCTTTTTGTCACTGGCGTGTTTTTATCCGGCTCAATTGCAGAGGCACTGGGCGCCGACAAGGATGTTTTTGATATGTGCCAAACTTATCTTAAAGTACTTTTACTATTTTCGCCGTTATTCGTAGTCAATAATATCATGCTGTGCTTTGTAAGAAATGACGGCGCGCCTCAACTGGCTATGGTTGCAATGGTTTCAGGAAGCCTGGCAAATATTGTGCTGGATTATATTTTTATCTTCCCCCTGAATATGGGCATTTTTGGTGCAGTGCTCGCGACGGGCTTTGCTCCGATTATCAGCCTTATGGTCTTGTCAGTGTTTTTTATTCAGAGAAAAAACGGCTTTCGGTTAGAGAAAAGCGCCGTCCCCGTCCGGATAGTAAAGGGCATTTTCTCTTGCGGTGTGCCATATTTAATCTCCGAGTTTGCCTCAGGTGTTGTGATGATTGCGTTTAATTTCATTACAATGCGTCTGGCGGGGAACACCGGCGTGGCCGCTTATGGCGTAATTGCCAACATTTCGATTGTGGTTATATCCATATTCACAGGGGTAGCACAGGGGATTCAACCGATCATCAGCCGACTTTATGGCGTTGGTGACCGCACCGCGCTCGCGGCGACGCTAGGGTATGCAATGAAGGCGATTGTGATATTATCCGCCGCCATCTACGCGCTCGTTTTCTTTGGTGCTGACCCGATTGCGGCGGCATTTAACAACGCGCAGAACGTCCAAATGCAGAATATTGCAACAGTGGGTCTTAAAGTCTACTTTATATCCTGCGTCTTCGCGGGCTTTAACATCATAGTTTCGGCCTATTTTGCTGCGACGGCACATGCCCGCCCCGCATATCTTATTTCGCTTCTACGCGGCTTTATCATTGTTTTGCCGACGGTTTTCCTGCTGTCTACCCTCTGGGGCATGACGGGCGTTTGGTGCGCGCTGCCTGTGGCGGAGGCGTTGGTGTCGCTTATCGCGCTGGCACTTTATTATCGTAAACGGCTTCTTTAAGCAACATTTTGCGGTTGAGCCACTTTTATTTTCCCTCTTTCACGAAAATATGTTACAATAAATTAAAACAGGGCACAGCCTTGTATCTGTATATCACCTCAAGGAGCGTTACCATGCCAAGATGCCAAGTGACCCTTACCGCAAATTCGGGCGTACTGATCGAATGCAACGGCGTTAAAGTCTGTTGCGACGCTTTTCACGACGACAAGGCGGTAGAGTTTAGCACTGTTTCGCCAGAGATGCAGCAACACATATTGGAATCTCCGGCGTTTCTAGATCCGGACATGATTTTTTACACCCATAATCACCGTGACCACTACACCCGTCCGGCGGCGGAACAGGCGTGCAGACGGTCGCCCAATGCGCTGCTGGTTTCGCCGATGCAGGAACTGGATAACAGCCTTTTTCTCTCTGAAGACAATCACAAACTGACACTTGGAAGTACCCAATTTTCGTTTAAGCAGCTGCGCCATGACGGCAAGGAATACATTGACTTACCTAACTATGGCTGTCTGATGAATTTTGACGGCTTTCGGGTATTGATTCTCGGTGACTGTGTCATTTGTAACCCGGTGCTGGAGGAGTGGATTCAGAACACGCCAGTCGATTTAGCGTTGTTGAACTTTCCGTGGCTGACGTTAAAGCGTGGCAGGGCATTTATTGCTGAGGTCATCCGCCCTCAACATGTGATGTTTTATCATTTGCCCTTTGCCGCGGACGATGCCGGCGGCTACCGCGAGGCAACGGCAAAAAGCCTGCCGCTGCTCACCATGCCCCGAGATGCCCGCGTGTTACAAGAGCCGTTTCAGACCGAGACAGTCGAATAAGCAATCGGCGTTAAACGTTATTTTGCCGCATTCCGCGCGCAAATATAATAAGCAATTAGATAAGAAGGGACGTCTTATGATGGAAGATCGTTTGTATGACTATTTTATTACGCGGGATTACAACTGTGCTGAAACTATTTTGAGGGCGGCGAATGATCAATACGGCCTTGGCCTGCGCGAACAGGATTTTAAACTGGTCAGTGCGTTCGGCGGCGGTATGGGCTGTGAGAAAACCTGCGGTGCGCTGTGCGGTGCACTAGCGGCCATCGGCACCCTCAAGGTGACGGATCGCGCCCACGCGACCGAGAACTTTAAAGAGCTGTGTGCCGGTTTTGTCAAAAAGTTTGAGACGGATTTGGGCAGCATAGACTGCGACGTGCTGAAGCTTAAATATCGCAACGAAGAAACGCGCTGTCTTAAAACGGTGGTACTGACCGCCAAAGCGCTTGAAGATTATCTAAAAGAGATATAAGCGCCTTCCTTTATAAAATACGCTAAGGCCGCCTGTTTTAAAAACAGGCGGCCTTAGTTGTAAAAGCATTTACTCTGATTTCTTCAAAAAGATGTGGATAAGCATTTTTTCAAAAAAATAATCGAATGATGCCGACCATAAATTGAACATCTGTTAGTGGGCGTTAATCGATGTTTGCCGTGGCAGGGGAATTCTATCTGCCAATTGGTTCAGCGGCGGGTGCCAGTGCAGCTTGAAGCGCCTCCAACGATTTTTGCGGCGTGCTATCCGCCTCAATCGGCAATAAGGTGCCGCGGCAACTGTAAAAATCTGCGAGTGGTTCCGTTTCGTGGTGATAAATCTTCAGGCGGTCGGCGATGGTCTCGGGCGAATCATCTGCTCGCGCGATGATCGGCCCACCACACACGTCGCAAACCCCATCTTTTTTGGGGGGCATTGATTCGAGATTATATCCCGCGCCACAGCGAGAACATACCCGCCGCGCCGCCATGCGCTGAATCACAATTGCGTCTGTCACCATGAGCAAGACTGCTTTATCAATGTCCACGCCAATAGCCTCAAGCCCTTCGGCCTGGGTCACCGTTCTGGGCACGCCGTCTAGAATAAAGCCTGCGTCGCAGTCGGGCTGTGATAGCCTGTCTTTGACAATGCGCAGAATCAGCTCGTCGGGTAATAGCTGACCTTTGCGCATCAGCCGGTCGGCCTCTTCAGCAGCGGTACTGCCGCCCTTTTTAACTGCGGTGCGCAGCATCTCTCCGGTTGATATGTGGGGGATGTTGAACATGACGGCAACATCCTTGGCAAGCGTGCCTTTTCCTGCTCCGGGGGGCCCCAACAAAATCATTTTCATTTTTAAGGACATCTCCTTCGTACTGTGTCGTCGCGTCTTTGATTAGAACATGTGCATGCGCTGCTTATTGTCTGGCAACAGGATGCTTGACCTGCCCTAATTGAAACAAAACCCATAGCATTAGATTAAACCAAAATGTATGATAGTGCAAGTTCGCCAGACAATTGAAAACAGTGCCGTTAATCAATCACGCTACAGCAGATTCTATAAACAGACAGGGCGCGACAAGATATTTCAGGTTGTCATACATTTCGCTCGATAAAAACTAGCGGAACACCTAAATTATTGCGTGTATTATTGCGCATTTATTTTTTCGGCAAGCTCGTTGAGGTAGACCCAGCGCTCGGTTTTGTCCTCCAGCTCTGCTTTTAACGCATCCATTTGTGCCGTGAGCTCC
>JAEWNU010000259.1 GCA_023456995.1 Bacillota bacterium | reverse complement strand
GTCCAAGCTAAAACTCCGCACTGCCCGGCGTTCTCGGGAACGGCAACACGTCTCGGATGTTGCCGACGGCTGTGATATACATAATCAGGCGCTCAAATCCTAGGCCAAAACCGGCATGCCTGTTTGAACCAAAACGCCGCAGGTCAAGGTACCATTCATAATCCTCAGCGGAAAGTCCACACTCAGCCATGCGGGCAAGCAAAACATCCAAACGCTCTTCGCGCTGACTTCCACCTATAATTTCACCGACACCGGGAACTAATAGATCCATGGCGGCAACGGTTTTGCCATCGTCGTTCATGCGCATATAAAACGCCTTGATCTCCTTGGGGTAATCGGTGACAAAGGTCGGGCGACCAAAATGCTGCTCAGCCAGATAACGCTCATGCTCCGTCTGCAGGTCGCAGCCCCAAAAGACCGGGTATTCAAATTTATCTTTCACTGCCTCAAGAATGCCGATTGCCTCGGTGTAGGTAACATGCGCAAAATCTGAGGTAATAATGGCATTGAGTCGAGAAAGCAAATTCTTATCATAAAAATCATTAAAGAACTGCATCTCATCAGGGCACTTTTCCAGCACTTCAGCGAGAACCGCCTTAATCATATCGCGGGCAAGCTGCATATCGTCCTTCAGGTCGGCAAAAGCGATTTCCGGCTCGATCATCCAAAATTCCGAAGCGTGACGCGCCGTAAAAGAACGTTCCGCTCTAAAGGTCGGGCCAAAGGTATACACCTTTCCAAAAGCCATAGCCATCGCCTCAGCCTCAAGCTGCCCCGACACGGTCAGGCTGGTAGGCTTTCCAAAAAAGTCCTGTGAAAAGTCAACCGTTCCATCCTCGGCTCTTGGCGGATTTTGTATATCCAGCGTGGTGACGCGGAACATCTCACCTGCACCTTCACAATCACTGCCAGTAATAATCGGGCTATGCGAATAAACAAAGCCACGATCCTGGAAAAAGCGGTGAATGGCAAAGGCCGCCACGCTACGCACACGATACACCGCGGACAACGTATTGGTTCGAGGACGAAGATGCGCAACGGTGCGCAGATATTCGAGGGTGTGCCGCTTTTTCTGAAGCGGATATTCAGGCGCAGACGCTCCCTCGACCGCGACAGTCTTCGCGCGCAGCTCAAAGGGTTGCTTGGCACCGGGTGTCACCAGCAGCGTACCGGTAATGACAAGCGCAGCGCCCACATTCTGATGAATCAGCTCATCAAAATTCCCAAGTTCCTCCTCGGCCGCAACTACTTGAAGCGACCTGAAACTGCCACCGTCAGAAAGCTCTACAAAGGCAATTGCACCTGAATGGCGCAACGTTTTGACCCACCCACAGACTGTTATTATCTGGTTTTCAAACTGCTGCGGGTTTAAAAAAAGACTTCTAATTTCTGTTCTTTGCATCTTTACGCCTCTTCTCCCCTTATATTGGTTATGATTATACCGCATCTTCTCAAAGTTGTATAGTGCTTTGACGGAAAAATTGCAGTATTATAACGACGTTTTTATACTTTAATAGTATTAACTAATATTTTTTCTAAAATATTCCTCAAACCTGTGTATAACGGTTTGATTTCAAAATAATATTTTTATAATAGAAATTAAAATGCATTATTTCCTGCATATAATTATTGGTTTATCTACTTTTTTGTCAAAGATCAACTTCGCACTGGTGTTTTCGAATTCTTCGCGCTATAATAAAATTAAGTTCTTCGCCTATTACAAATTAAAAATAACTTTTCGGAGATTCTTCTACAAAGCAGGTACCTTTTTATGACAGAATAACATCCTTCGGGAGTGCTTATGAATATAAAACGACTAAATGACATGACTTCGGAGATAGGCTTTTTATTGTTGACGCACGGAGCCGAAATACACCGCGTTGAGGATACCATCTGCCGTATTACCGCCGCTTATGGCGCGCAGGCAGATGTATTTGCCATACCCGCCAGTCTGGTAGTAACCATCACCGATCAGGAGGGTAAGACCTTTACCAAAACTCGGCGCGTGTACTACCGCGATATTAATCTTGACCGCGTTGACGCGCTTAATGCGCTAGCTAGACGCATTTGCGCCGAGAAACCGGACGAGCAGGAGATTATTCGAGCTCTGTCGGTCATTGCTCAGCGACCTGCCTATTCCATGCCGCAGCAACTGATGGCAGCAGGTTTAAGCTCCGGCGCTTTCGCCATACTATTTGGCGGCAATCTGCCGGAGGCGATTATTGCAACAGCTGCCGGAATTCTGGTGCGCTGGGTGGGTGCCATGATGGAAAAGCTGGGCGGCGGCCTACTGCTCAACAACATTATCGGCGGGGCCGTATGTGCGCTTTCGGCCATGGTAGCGGTGCAGCTTTGGCCTACCTTAAGCAGCGCCATCGTCACCATCAGCACATTGATGCTTTTAGTGCCAGGTTTGGCAATGACCAATTCAATGCGCGATCTCATTGCTGGCGACCTGGTCACCGGTGTGATGAAAGGAACCGAGGCCACCGTCATTGCTGCCGGTATCGCCATTGGTGTCATGTGTTCGCTCGCCGTCTGGCGCAGCTTTGTGGGGTGACAAAATGAGTGTATTATGTGCTTCTCTGGCCGCTTTAGGCTTTGGCATATTCTTCAATCTGCGAGGCCTCAAATTATTGACAGCCGCATTCGGCGGCGGTATCGGTTGGCTCTTCTTTCTGTTAGCCAAGCCGGGTGGCGATTTGGTGCAATACTGTATGGCAAGCGCCGCCATAACCCTGTTTGCCGAAGTAATGGCACGCATCCAGCGTGCACCTGTGACCATCTATCTGGTTCCCGCGCTGATTCCGTTAGTGCCGGGTGGTTTGATATACGAGGCGATGCTCCATGCACTTAATGGTCAAAACGAATTGTTTCTCTCTATTGGACTGCATGCGCTTACCATCACCGGTGCGCTGACACTTGGCATAGTCACTGTCTCTTCGCTAATGCGCCTGATTTACGCCCGCAAGCTACGTTTTCACCGCCCTATGTCCTAAAATTCGCGCTATTTTCTTTTGGGATAGCACAGGTAGAATCTGTCGTAATT
>JAEWNU010000258.1 GCA_023456995.1 Bacillota bacterium | reverse complement strand
CAGTTAAGGCGCTTAATGATGCCATGTCGGAGGTCGAGAACGGAAATCTGGACGTCCGCATTCAAAATGATCGCACCGATGAGCTTGGGCAGCTGGCAGGGCGCTTTAACCATATGGTCAAACGGCTTAAAAAACATCTTGAAGAGTCGCTTAGTCGCCAAAAACAGCTTAATGATGCCCGAATCAGAATGATGCAGGCGCAGCTTAACCCTCATTTCTTATATAATACACTAGACACAATCAAATGGATGGGGAAGATCAACGCCATTCCAGAGATTGCAACAATCGCAACTGATCTTGCCGATGTGCTGCGCCAAAGTATATCCAGCAAAGAGTTTGTGACGCTTGAAGAAGAGTTGAACTTGCTTGAACGGTATGTTGAAATTCAAAAGATTAGATTTAAGGATAAATTCGAATTTGCAGTGGATGTTAATGACAACTTGAAGGACCTTCGTTTGCCAAAGCTTTTGTTGCAGCCACTAGTGGAAAATGCCATTATTCATGGGTTTGAGAATTGCTCGGGGGGACATATTTTGCTGGAGGCACAGCGCATCGTCTCTGATTTGGTCATCACTGTTTCTGACGATGGGTGCGGCATGTCAGAAGAGAGCATTCAACGTTTTCTCTCGCGTGAGGCGCCCACTAAAAGCCATCTGGGGCTCTATAACATTGATGCTATCCTGCGGATGAATTACGGTGAAGACCGCGGGCTCAAACTTGTTCAGAAAAATACCCAAGGCACTTCGATACGCATGACCATTCCTATTGTGTGAAAGAGAGGCAGTCTATGCTAAAGATCGTCGTTGTTGAAGAT
Organism: Bacillota bacterium; assembly: GCA_023456995.1. Lineage (GTDB taxonomy): Bacteria > Bacillota > Clostridia > Oscillospirales > Ruminococcaceae > Yanshouia. The sequence goes on along the minus strand of JAEWNU010000258.1, from coordinate 2,287 downwards.
GAGGAGCTGGTGCGCCGTGGAATCGTTCTGGCTGTCGACTGGGCCGCGTTAGACTGTGCTATAGTTGGTGAGGCGACAAATGGAGAGGACGGAATAACAGAAGTAGAGCGTTACAATCCTGATATTATCATCACCGACATTAAGATGCCTAAAATGGATGGGCTTGAGATGGTTCGCCAGTTGCGCGAGCGGGGGAACACGGCAAACATTATCATTTTAACGGCCTACAGCAGTTTTGCTTACGCACAGTCGGCCATCAAGCTCGGTGCTGTGGATTATCTTCTGAAACCGTTCCACGACAGCGACCTTGAACAGGCAATTAAAAGGATTGTCTCAAATAAAAGCGAAGACACCGCGGAATATGAGCCTTCGAGCTGCGTACGCAAGGTTTCACAAACGGCAAAAAGCAAGTACGTAATGCAGGCGCTAAACTTTATTGCACAAAATTATGGCGACCCCGAAATAACTGCTGGCAGCATTGCCAATTCGTTGAATATTAGCAACAGCCATCTTAATCATATTTTTAAAAAAGAGACAGCCTATACCATTTCCGCCTACATTACCAATTATCGTCTACACGCCGCCATGCAAATGCTGCATGACTGTCGAAACAGGGTCTACGAGGTTACCGAAGGGTTGGCTATCGAGATATTGCCTATTTTAGCAGCACCTTTAAAAAAGCGGTCGGGATGTCTCCGTCGGAATATCAGCGCAGTTGCCAATGATATCAAAGCAATGATACAAATTTTTTGCTTTGCCCCCGTTTGCAACGCTATTAAAAAACGGAACCGAAAATAGCTTTTAAAGCTTACTTTCGGTTCCGTTTTATGTATATCCATGTGACTTATAGTTTAAACGTTAAAAATCCGCTCTAATGTCTGCTTGAGACGCTCAACATCACCGTCTACGAAGCAATAACCCGCCATGCCGCAGCTTTTTGCACCGTCGATGTTTGCTTCTACATCATCGATGAAAAAACACTCCTCAGGTTTGAGCGAATACTTGTTAAACAGTCTTTCGTATATTTCCCGGTCGGGCTTGCCGCACTTTTCCTCCGCTGAGAAAATGGTGCCGTCAAAAAGACTAATGCCGGGAATAATATGTTTAAAAGCATGAATACGCATGCTGGTATTAGACAGCAGATAAACGCCATATCCTTTGTCCTTAACCATTTTAACAACCTGTTCCATGCCTTTTTTAGGCGTTAGGGCGTAGTCGTGCCAATGCAGAAGGCATTGCGCCGCAGCTTCTTTCTGTACCTCGGTTTCAAGTCTTTCCTGAGCCGCTATTAATAGTGCGTCCTCAGTTATAGCCCCCCTGTCTACCAAAACCCATTCATTGCTGTCAAATAGTGCATTGGCAACAGCTACCGCATCCTGTTCGTTATTGGTGAACCTTCGGCAGACATTCATTGGCGCAAAGTCAATTAAAACCATTCCCATGTCAAACACGATATTCTTAATCAAAATGATACCCCCTTGTTTAAGTATCATTATACTCTTATTTGAGAATTTTTGGAATACATTTGGACAAATCAACGGCGGGCAAAACCGCAGGCATCCATTATTCCATTTGAGATGTTGTACCGGTCCATTTACGGATTATCAATGTAAATTCAGCGCCGTGGTTTGGCCTGTTCTTAGCTTGAATAATGGCATGGTGACGTTCCGCTATTTGTTTTGCTATAGCGAGCCCCAGACCGGTGCCACTTTTGTTCTGTTCCGAACGCTGTTTATAAAATCGCTCAAAAATATAGGGCAAATCTTTATCTTCAATGCCGGGGCCTTCGTCGCAGACAGATAGCGTAATTTCACTTTGGGAACTTGAAAGGATAACCTCTACTGTCCCGCTTTCAGGCGAAAATTTAACGGCGTTATCCAATAAAATTAAAACCAGCTGCCGCAGCCTGCCGTAATCTCCGAAGACAATGAAACGTTCATCAGCGCAAGGATAGTGCACAGAAACATTTTTACCTTGAGCCACATGTCGAATGTTGCGGGCGACGTCATCCGTGAGTGCTTTAAGATCGACCGACTGCATTTCGATGGTCAAGTCGGGGCTTTGCAGCCGCGCCAGGTCAAGAAGGTCGGACACAAGCCGCTGCATATGAATGCTCTCTGATAGCATGTGACGGTGATAATCATCAACCATGGCGGGATTTGTCACAATGCCCTCGCACAACGCTTCCAACGAACCACGCAACACAGTGATCGGCGTGCGGAGCTCATGGGAGATATTCGCCACAAAATCACGTCGGAGCTGATCAAGTTTAGCGCTTTCTAGCGAT
>JAEWNU010000257.1 GCA_023456995.1 Bacillota bacterium | reverse complement strand
GGTGTGGGTAAGCATCTCGGGCGCGACGGCACTGCGCTTGACCACGCAGCCATCCTGCGCGATATTGCCCCACATGACGGCAATCCCGCCGGTTTTGCTGTAGGGGTTTTCAATGGGACGGATGATTTCAGGATTCTTGTTGACGGCGCCTGCAATATTCTCACCGACTGTCTTACCGGTAGCCGTGATGACCGAGGTATCAAGGAATCCAGCAGCAGCCAGCTGGTTCATAACCGCGGGCAGGCCGCCAGCAGTATTAAGCTCCTGAATATAGTGTCTTCCTGCAGGTGCCAGTTGACAGAGGTTAGGTACCTTGGAACTGATTTCATTGATGGTTTTTAAATCCATTGGAACGCCAGCCTCATTGGAGATAGCCAACAGGTGCAACACGCTATTAGTGGAGCAGCCCAGCGCCATATCAACCGAAAGTGCATTTCTGATGGAAGCAGGGGTAATGATGTCACGCGGGCGGATATTCTTTTCCAAAAGCTCCATAATCTTCATGCCCGCCTGCTTTGCCAGCTGGGTACGAGCCGAATATACGGCAGGAATAGTGCCATTTCCGGGCAGCGCAATACCGATGGCTTCGCAAAGGCAATTCATCGAGTTAGCGGTGTACATACCCGAGCAGGAGCCACAACCGGGACAGCTGTCCAGCTCACGGGCGCGCAACTCGGCGTCGTCGATCATGTTAGCCTTGTGTTCGCCAACCGATTCAAACAGGTAAGACAGGCTGGTGTGCGCGCCGTCATGCTCGCCGGCCAGCATGGGCCCACCTGAAACCACCAGTGCGGGGATATTGATTCTGGCCGCAGCCATTACCATACCGGGCACAATCTTATCGCAGTTGGGCACCAGCACTAACGCATCCAAACAATGTGCCATCGCCATGGTCTCGACTGAATCAGCGATAAGCTCGCGCGAAGCCAGCGAATATTTCATGCCGATGTGGCCCATGGCAATGCCATCGCAAACGCCGATGGCGGGGATCAGTATAGGAGTGCCTCCTGCCATTCGAACACCGGCTTTTACCGCCTCAGCAATTTTGTCCAGGTGAATATGACCTGGTACAATCTCGCTGTGTGCCGACACCACGCCGATTAACGGGCGATTTAGCTCTTCATCGGTATATCCAAGGGCATAAAACAGGGACCGGTGCGGTGCGCGTTCCACTCCCTGAGTGACCTTTTGACTTCTTAACTCCATAACTTTTCCCTCCACTTATCGCGCTAAGTTGCTTTAGCAAAAATATAAAGTTATCATAATACAAGAACGTTGACAAAGTCAAGAAAAACGAAAGATTCCTGCGGTTGACATAGCTGGCGATTAACGGTAAAATTGTAGTAATAAAATATGCGGGGTGACACAACATGACAGCACATTTTGATACCGTAATTTTTGATCTTGACGGTACACTTCTGGATTCAATCGACGATTTAGCCGATAGCATCAACAACGCGCTTGGTCAGTGTGGCTTTCCAAAGCATACAACAAAAGAGATCAAAAGCTTTGTAGGAGACGGTGTGGACATGCTTGTTCGTCGGGCACTGCCTCAAAACGCTGATCAGGTGGATTATAATGCCGTACGCAATGCTTTTGTCTCAATTTATTCCGAAAATATGTTTAATAAAACCCAGCCGTATCTGGGTATTCCTGAGCTGATTGGGGAACTGTGTCAGCGGGGTATTAAAATGGCAGTGGTTTCTAATAAGTTTCAGGGTGCGGTAACGACTTTGATAGAAGACTATTTTGGTGACTGCATAACGGTTTCGGTCGGGGCAGATGAGAACACACCTATAAAACCGGATCCGAGCGGTGTGCTCAAAGCAATGGAACAGTTAGACTCGAAACGTGAACATACTATTTATATGGGCGATTCGGATGTTGATATTTTAACTGCGAGAAATGCAGGGGTATTTTCGGTGGCTTGCACTTGGGGCTTTCGTGATAGGTTGGTGCTAGAGGCGGCGCATCCGGATGTACTAATTGATTCTCCACTTGCACTTTTGCCGCTTTTAGAGGTGCAATAATAAGATGGTTAACCTTGAAGTATTAGTCTAGTTAGGGATTTTAGGTTTTTTTCTGCGTAGCCCTTGCCAAATAACAAACCGAGTGCTATAATAATTTTCGCTGCAAGGTTAAAGGCAGCGTTAATTCGGGGGCGTAGCTCAGCTGGGAGAGCGTACGGTTCGCATCCGTAAGGTCGAGAGTTCGATCCTCTTCGTCTCCACCAAAATTGATGTTATGCAGTGTAAGCTGCATAACATCAATTTTTTTGCCACATTTGATTTTCTGTTTTGTACACTAGAGGAAAGCAATAATATCATCGTAACAACTGAATACGGTAATCCGGGTAAATGAGCGGGCGTATTTTCATAATGAAGATACGCCCGCTTCTTTCTATGCTCCGTTCTTGATTTGTGCCACATTGAAAATAAAAGGAGAAGAGCTGTTTGGCAATTAAAGTAGTGTAGGGTAGAAATGAAACATATTTCGCCACCCTCTTGGACAACGACATTGGCCTCATGCTTGACTTCTCGCAGATGCTGGGGTAAACCACGCTCGTTGAGAACATCCCATCCAAAAGCCTGAAAAAGAAGGGGTCACAAAATCCACGCGCACCTCTGTCTCGTTATAGGAGACGCGATGATAC
>JAEWNU010000256.1 GCA_023456995.1 Bacillota bacterium | reverse complement strand
ACGAGCACCCCAGTTTTTCCACCAGATAACGGTTTATCTTCACTGGGCTGCCACTTTCCGACAAGATGACGATACCGCGGTCGATGGCATTAATCAAGGTGTCTAATTCAGAGGATTGATGTTCTGTTAGAATACCATATCGATGCTCGTTGAGCATCGAGGATATTATGAGCGAAAGCTGATTCTCAAATTGCATGTAGTGTTTGAAATTTTGAACAAAATTATCACGCGCTTGCTCTGAAAATGCGCACATTCCCAGCACACCGAGCGTTTTGCCGCCCAACTTTATCGGTATACACAGTTCAGCCATCTCGCCGCAGCGGCCAAATTTACTGCAGCCCCGGCAGACAATGTTATCCCCCGGATCACTGATAAAGTATTGTTCACCCGTGGCAAGGCAGTGCGAAAACGCTGAATTTTCAGGCACGGGACTGTTATGCTCAAGTGAAAGCGGACCCGTCCCAGCCATACGACAGAGATTATGATCCACAATGGTGATATCAACATTGGCCACTGCGCACATGGCCTCCACAATATGCTGAAGCTCCGGCTGAATGCTTTTTAAAATACTCACGGCATAGCCTCCAGTGCAATATTTAACTTCTGTTATAATATTTTATCAGTAGGCTGCCACTTTGTCGATATAATTATTATCATTTATGATAACAGATTCCTACTTTTGAAAATTATTTAATACTTGCTTTGCTATTAATTAAATTTTGATGTACAATAAGAAAGTCCTTTTACCAATGTATAAAACTTTTATTGCCGAATATTTATTAAAAAACAGTATTTGGCACAGTTTCTACAAGGTTTCCTGTTGTTTTTACCCGATTGGCATGATTTTTGCATTGTTAGTCCATATATCTGCATAAAAATCATTAAATCGGGAGGGGATATCATGCAAGATTACAACCTTGCTATAGAAATCCTAAAAAATCAGGTAACACCGGCCCTCGGTTGCACCGAACCGGGCGCTGTGGCATTAGCAGTCGCTAAAGCAAAGGAGCTTTTAGGTGAGCCGCCTACACAGGTAGCGATTCAGGTTGACAAAAACGTTCTTAAAAATGGCATGGATGTCGGAATTCCCGGCACAAATGAGCATGGTATTGTGTTTGCGGCGGCGTTGGCGCTGGTTGTTGGCAAATCGGAATACGGACTTGAAGTTTTGCGCGATGTGCGCGACGCTGATATTCCCGCCGCAACTGAGTTGTCCGCCAAAAAGATTATTACACTGTCACTAGATGAGGCGGCCCAGGGTTTGAGCATCAAGGTGGATATGTGCAGCGCTGCTTCTCAAGTAAAGGTGATCATTCAAAAGCTGCACACTAACATTGTTTATGAAGAAAAAAATAGCATTGTGCTTTTAGACACCCGTGGTACGTCTCCACAAGGTACTGAGCAAAAGACTGTCCCGGTAGTCGACCTGCGCAGTCGAATTCAAGAGTTCACCATTTCACAGCTCATCACATTATGCGACACCGTCCCAGCGGAGAGGATTGCTTTTCTTGAAGACGGCATTGTTATGAATCGCCGCATTGCAGAAGCTGGCATAGCCCAAGATTTTGGCATCGGCCTGGGCCGCTACTTTGCTGGTAGCGCTACCTCGCCTGCCGAACGTGCCAAAGCGCTGACTGCTGCCGCCTCTGAGGCCCGCATGGCAGGTTGTCCGTTGCCGGTTATGAGCAGCGCGGGTAGTGGCAATCATGGGCTGGTCGCCATTTTGCCAATTGCCATCATTGGAGAAAGCATTGGCTGCCAAAAAGAAAAAATTCTACGCGCGGTCGCCTTGAGCCATCTGGTGACGGTCTATGTTAAATCTTATCTCGGCTCCCTTTCCCCTGTCTGCGGCTGCGGTGTGGCGGCGGGTGTGGGTTGTGCCGCCGGTCTTGTCTATCTGCGCGAAGGGGGCACACAGCAAATCTGCGCCGCTATCAACAACATGGTTGCGGGTATCTCCGGCATGATTTGCGACGGTGCAAAGCTGGGCTGTTCTTATAAGCTATCCATTGCCTCCGACGCTGCGGTTGATGCTGCGGGTATGGCGTTACAAGGAATTTCTATTCCTGCTAACAACGGTATTTTAGGTACTACCGCCGAGGAAACAATCAAAAACCTCGCACAGGTTTCAAATATTGGAATGAACAACACCGACAACATCATTCTGGATGTCATGCTGCATAAGTGCGTCTAGCACGCTTGCATATTAACCTCATCGCCGGGGCGATAATCGCCCAAAGCAATGGTGTATGGGCAAAAGGTGGGGATATCTTTGCCCTCGCACAGGCTTAAACTGTTTGCATTGACTCGACACGATGTCGACAGTCTTTAGTGGGACGTAATGCTGCGCTTATGGCGGCATTCGCAATAGACAACTTAGATATTTGAGGAGGAACGCACATGAACAGTTTGTTAGCATTTTTGGTTCTGGCCGCCATTTATTACATAGGCGAATTTATCGGAACCAAAACCAAGGCCTGGGTACCATCGGTATTTGTCATTGCCTGTCTATTCCTTTTGGGTTTCTGGACCTTCTTCCCGAAAGACATCGTCGCTCTGGCCGGAATGGGACCGCCTCTCGGTGGCCTGCTTGTCATCATGCTGTGCATCACCCACATGGGTACTATCATCAGTATCAAGCAGTTGCTTGAGCAGTGGAAGATTATCTGCATTACACTCGCCGGTCTGGTCGGCATGGTAGCGCTTTGTTGGTTTGTTGCAATGCCAATTGCTGGCCGTGAGTATGTTATCGCAGGACTGCCGCCCCTTACCGGTGGTATTGTTGCTGCAACCATGATGCAGACAGCCGCGGCTGAAAAGGGTCTGATGACTGCATCGGTGCTGGCTATTGCCATGTACTGCGTCCAGGGCTTTGTCGGCTATCCTCTCACCGCAATTTTGCTTAAAAGAGAAGGTCGCAGGCTGCTAACTTCCTTCCGCAAGGGCGAGTTCAAGGTTGCCGCTGCTGCAGGAGGCGTCGATTCCGACGCTGGCAACATGAAGGTAGAAGAGGCCCCAAAGAAGCGTCTGATCCCCCCCATGCCTGAAAAATATTCCTCTACAGCATTTATTTTATTAAAGCTTATGGCTGTCGCCTTTTTGGCAAACCGTCTTGCTGGGTTAACTGGTGGCAAGGTCAACCAAGCGGTTATCACCCTGATTCTTGGTATCATCTTCACCGAAATCGGCTTCTTGGACAAAAACTCGCTGCAAAAGGCGGGCGCCTACGGCTTTTTGATGTTCGTACTGATGATTTACGTATTTGACGGCTTGAAGAATGCTACGCCCGAAATGCTGGCTTCATGCATTGGTCCTATGGCCATTATCATCGTCATCGGCGTAATCGGCATGGGTATCCTGTCTATTGCTGCGGGTAAGTTCCTGGGCGTCAGCTGGGAGATGGCGTTTGCCACTTCGCTGACCGCGCTATACGGATTCCCCCCCAACTACATTCTCACTGAGGAATCGGTCAAGGCATTGGCTGAGAATGCAGACGAACACAAGTATCTCATGGATTTGATGCTCCCGCAGATGATCGTTGGTGGATTTATCACCGTAACAATAACCTCTGTTGTCATCGCTGGCGTCTTTGTAAATCTGTTATAATTGCATTGGGCGCGGCGGTGGTGCCATAACGGCGCGGTTCGCCGCGCTTTTACTTAATACTGGCAGAAAGGAAATTATGCAGATGGATATTAAACAACTGGCTCAAAAATATGATCCTTATATCGTCGAGCAGCGTCGATATTTTCACGCGCATCCTGAGCTTTCTTTTGAGGAGGTTGAAACCACCAAGGCTCTGTGTGAGCGCCTTGCTGAAATGGGCATTCCAGTGACCACCTTCCCAGATTATAACGGCCTTGTAGGGCACATTAAGGGCGGTAAGCCGGGTAAGACCGTTATGCTGCGCGCCGATATTGATGCGCTGCCCAGCATCGAAACCACCGG
>JAEWNU010000255.1 GCA_023456995.1 Bacillota bacterium | reverse complement strand
TGCCCAAGTAGATATGTTTGACAACTGACGCGGAAAGTGCTACCATATAAACTGCAAGGGAGCTTTCTAATTGGAAGGCTGAGAGGAGGGGCATGAACCCCTCGACCTTACCTGATTTGGATAATGCCAACGTAGGGATGCGGTAAAATCAATTTTTCAAGGTGGATTTTTCACCTGACAAGATGATGAAAAGGGTATCCCAAATAGGGATGCCCTTATTTTTATGCCGTTACCGCTTGCCTAAAAAGAAAGGAATGAAGCACATGAAAAAGGTTCTCACCATTGCGGGCTCGGACTGCAGTGGCGGTGCCGGAATTCAGGCCGACATTAAGACAATGACGGCACACGGTATTTATGCTATGAGCGCCATCACAGCGCTCACCGCCCAGAACACCACGGGCGTCTATGGCGTGATGGAAACAACGCCGGAATTTGTCGGGCAGCAGCTCGACTGCATCTTTCAGGATATTCGCCCCGATGCGGTGAAAATCGGGATGGTTTCCAATGCTGCCATCATTGAGATGATTGCCAAAAAGCTCGGTGACTATCGCGCAGAAAACATCGTGGTCGACCCGGTTATGGTCTCGACCAGTGGCAGCCGCCTAATGTCGGATAATGCACTGGACACGCTTAAAACCAAGCTGCTTCCGATGGCAACGGTTATTACACCCAACATCCCGGAGTCCGAATGTCTTTGCGGTTTTGTGGTACATAACACCGACGACATGTTGCGCGCCGCCAAAGCGATGGAAAAGCTTTTAAAGGGCGGCATCATCATCAAGGGCGGGCATCTGACTGATTCAGCCGACGACCTGCTACTCTATAAGGGTGAAGCGCGCTGGTACCGCTCGCAGCGGGTGGCAAATTCCAATAACCACGGTACCGGTTGCACACTATCTTCCGCCATTGCGTGTAACTTGGCGCTGGGTTATCCGCTGCCGGAGGCGTTTAAACGCGCCAAGGATTACATCACCGGCGCGCTTGCTGCCATGCTGAACTTAGGGCAGGGCAGCGGTCCCTTAAACCACTGCTTTAACATTAAGGAGGCGGTAGAATGAAAGCCAGTGTTGCGATTCAGGTGTTGCCCAAGGTGGATGGCGACGAGACTCTGCGCATAGTGGACGCCGTGATCGCCTATATAAAGTCCAGCGGCCTGCACTGTGTGGTTGGCCCGTTTGAAACCACCATCGAGGGCGATTACGACCAACTGATGGAGATTGTCAAACAGTGCTCACTTATATGCATACGCGAGGGTGCACCCAGTGTCATGAGCTATGTCAAAATCAGCTATAGTCCGGATGGAATTTGGACAATAGACGAAAAAACGAAAAAGCATCAATAAAAAAGAACAGAGGCAAATTATAAAATATGAATGCAGTTAGAATTCGCAAGATGGTGCTCACGGCAATGTTCGCCTGCCTGAGCTTTGTGCTTTGCACCTTCGTTTATTTCCCGTCGATGGCACCGTTTCAGCACTTTGTAAACGTGCTGGCAGCGGTGTTTCTAGGGCCGTGGTACGGCTTCGCCGCCGCGTTTTTGACCGGCGTGATGCGCATGATGAGCGGGCGCACCATTCAGGCGCTGGTGGGCGCAATATTTGGCGCGTTTCTGTCGGGGCTGCTCTACCAAAAGACAAAAAAACTATGGGCGGCCGTCGTGGGCGAGGTGATTGGAACCGGCATCATCAGCGCGATGGTTGCTTATCCGCTCATGAAAATGTGGTACGGGCTTGACGCGCAGTCCCCATTTTATTACATGCCGTTTTACACACCGTCCTCGATGATGGGCGCATTTCTCGCGGTGTTGGTGCTCGGCGTACTCAAGCGCTCCGGCATGTTGCAGCGCCTGCTCGATGATATCAACCGCTAGGGGGACATACAATGAAACAGACTATGCAAAATATACGCGATAAAAAGCCGCTGGTGCATTGCATCACCAATTATGTCACCGTCAATGACTGCGCCAATATCATCCTCGCTGCCGGTGGCACGCCGACCATGGCGCACGACATCCGCGAGGTTGAAGAGATTGTGTCCATCGCCTCTGCGCTGGTTCTAAACCTCGGCACAGTGGGGGATATCGACGCAATGGTTGCCGCCGGAAAACGCGCCAACGCGCTGGGTAAGCCGATTGTGTTAGACCCCGTCGCGGCGGGTGCCTCACGTCTTCGCAACGAAAGCTGCGCACGGCTCTTAAAAGATTTGAAGCTTTCGGTCATCCGCGGCAACATCTCGGAGATCAAGGCGCTGGCGACCGGTCACGCTGATATCCGCGGCGTGGACGCGGGAGTAAAAGACGCCGTTACGGAGGAGAACCTTGACGCCGTCTGCCAAATGGCTCAGGATTTCGCCAAAGCCACCGGCGCGGTTATCGCTATTTCGGGGCGGTTAGATATCATTGCCGACGTTGACCGCACCTGCGTCATCACAAACGGCTGCGCTGAGATGGCGCAGATTACCGGCAGCGGCTGTATGCTCACCGCACTGATCGGCACCTTTGCGGGCGCTCAACCGGACGATGTTTATACCGCCACCGTCCAAGCCGTTTCGGCTATGGGGCTGTGCGGTGAGCTGGCGCGCAAAAAGATGCTGGCAAACCAGGCGGGTACCGGCTCATTCAGAACTTACCTGATCGATGCGATGAGCTTGCTCACCGACCAGCAGTTAGAAGGGGGACAACGCATTGAAAATCGATAAAAGCGCGATGTTGCTTTACGCCGTAACCGACCGCAGCTGGTTAAACGGCGAGACACTTGAAAGCACGGTGGAAAAGGTGCTGGCGGCCGGGGTGACTTTTTTGCAGCTGCGCGAAAAGGACTTATCCGACGAGGAATTTCTCACCGAGGCCAATAAAATCAAGCCACTCGCCCAAAAATATCATATTCCGTTTGTGATAAATGACAATATCGAGGTCGCCATCAAATGCGGCGCCGACGGGGTCCATGTGGGTCAGTCCGATATTGTGGATAAGGATGTTCGCGCACTTGTCGGGCCAGATATGATTCTTGGCATCTCAGCCAACACGGTGGAGACGGCCAAGCGTGCAGAGGCGAGCGGCGCGGATTATATTGGCGTTGGTGCGGTGTTTGGCACTGCCACCAAAAAGGACGCTCAAGCCATTAGTGTCGAGCGTCTGCGTGAAATCTGCGCGGCGGTCAGCATTCCGGTTGTGGCTATCGGCGGCATTAACGAACATAATATTTTGCAGCTGGCAAACAGCGGCGTCGATGGCGTGGCGGTCATTTCGGCAATCTTTGCAAAGCCGGACGTCGCCGCCGCCACCCGCGCGCTGCGCAAGCTCAGCGAGAAGGTGGTGAACGGTTAACCCATGAATAAACGATTTGCAATCTTTGATATGGATGGCACCCTGATTGATTCCATGCCCGCGTGGCGTAGTCTAGGGC
>JAEWNU010000254.1 GCA_023456995.1 Bacillota bacterium | reverse complement strand
GGATAGAAATACTCCAGCCCATCGGATGCTTTTTCCCAGTCGATGTAGCCGCCGAATACTGCGGTTTCGGCCGCATCAAATCCGCTGTCATTCCAGTGTAAATCCTTAAATAGGCCATACGTATGTCCCTTTTGTTCGGTCTCGTAATACTTTGAGGAGGACGGCACATAAATGGGCAGGTGCAGAACCTTCATCACGATTTCTGCATAGCCCAACCGCGTGGCAGTATTATCGTTTTCAAATGCCGAAAGTTCATCCATTACATCCGGGTAGAGAAAGCGCGCCATCTCGGCAACGCCCTTTTGATAGCGAAAGGTCGGCGAATTTATAATTTTATCAGTAATTAAATAGACTCGATTATCTTTTATTGCTTTGATGGTATCAAAACCGTCCCGCTCGCTAATCGAAATCAGATTGCCCCCAGCGTTCATCGCACCACGTTGAGAGATATAGACGTCGATGTTATCGGCATTTTCCAACACTTTCTCAACACCGTACGCCGCAAAGGCACTACCATTGGATACGGGCTGTGCGTCGGTGGCCAAATTGATACCTCCCGCAAACACAATCGCGCGCCCCGGCATCGAGTAGGGTGTTACGGTTCGCAACTCGGCTTCGGTTGATTCCATAAAAACAGTTTTCTTCTCGGTTACCTGCCCAGTCACGGTGACAACGTTGTCAATAGCGGCATAGAAATCTTTCAGCCGCCGCCGCGCAGTCTCTTCGGTACCTGTTAAAGCGGCCAATTTTCCGATATAATCTGAAAACTCATCATAGTTATCCGCGTAAAGTGAAACGACCGGTATGCCTGCGCGTTCAATCTGAGCAACATAATCTGGCGCCTTGCGGGAGATTAACGGCAGAATCAGAACCAAATCTGGCTGGGCGGCGATAACCTGTTCTGGGTCACCCTTATAATCGTAGGAAGGCAAAGACGCCACTTCGGGTGGATAGATGCTGCTGTTATATACCCCGATCAGTTTATCCCCTGCACCAATCTCGTAGAGGTTTTCGGTGTGGGCGGAATAGAGTGAAATAATGCGGTTGCATGGGCCATCAAGCTTAATTTCGCGTCCATCGTCGTCAGTAAACTGTATGGCGGTGTCGCCAGCCGCCGAATCCTGTGCCGGCTGCAAAGGCTGTTCAGACTTGGCAGGGGCTGCACAGGCGGAAAGCACCACGCAACACAATGCCAGAATAAAAGTTATGTTCTTTTTAAATGTACTCAAATTCACCATCGTTTTACTTTCCTAACGCGTTGACAGCATCTTGCGTATGCTGCACAAACATCTTTTGAATACCAGAGTATTCGCCAAGACCCTTGATAACACATTCTACTTCGTAGCCTTCGCCCTTAAATTTGGTCTTCCACGAATCTTCCTCATCGCCCGCCATATCGTTGGTGGCGTGGTCGCCTGCAACGATCATCAGCGGCAGTAACACCACTTTAGTGGCATCCGTCTTCGCAATTTCTGCCATAACATCCTCCAATGAGGGGGTCGCCTCCACCGTACCAATATGGTAATTCTTGACGTTGCTCATCGCCTTGAGAATTCCGTCCAGCCTAGCATAGGTTGCATTGGCGGGGTGTTCAGTTCCGTGGCCCATAAACACTACGGCGGTCTTATCGACGTTATATTGAGCCGTTTCTTCGGTGATGATGCCCGCAAGCTCTGTGTAGTCAGCATCACTTGAAAGCAGTGGTTTACCGATGGAAAGCGCATCGAACTTGTCGGCAAATGGCGTCACCGCTTCGACCATCTGATCATATTCGAAGCCATTCATAACATGGGTGGGCTGCACCACCAGCGTTTTAACGCCGTCCGCAACCAGGCGGTTCATCGCTTCTTCAACATTGTCAATTTGCTCGTTATCACGGCTTTTGAGCTTATCGATAATGATTTGGCTTGTAAAGGCACGGCGAACCTCAAAATCCTTAAAAGTATCTGTAATAGCCGCTTCGACCGCACCGATGGTCGCGGCGCGGGTCTCGTTATAGCTGGTGCCAAAGCTCACCACCAGAATAGCTTTTTTACCGGAGTCCAATACCTGCGTACTTTCAGGCGCGGATACTACGGATGTGCTACTTTCAGGCGTTGGAACCGACGCAGGTTTATTTGCCCCGCTGCAGCCCGTTGTTCCCAATACCAGCATAGTCAACAGCATTACACTGAAACGCTTCATTCTTTTTCCCTCTTTTTCTTATATTGTATCGTAGACGCAGAGCCCCCTGCCAGGGATAATCTCTGCCTTGATACCAAACACATTTTCCAGTAACACCTCGGTCAACATCGTTTGCGGGCTGCCATTGGCCACCAATCGGCCGCTGCGCAACGCGATAACCCGGTCGCTGCAATTATAAGCGGTCGAAAGATCATGGTTGATCGCAATGACCGTCAGCCCCTTCTGAACAAGCTCTTTTAAAATCTTATTCATCTTAATTTTGACGGCGGCATCAAGGTCGGACATTGCTTCGTCAAGCAGCAGCAGACGGGGACGCTGCGCCAAAGCGCGCGCCAGTAAAACACGCTGATATTCTCCGCCGCTTAAGTTCGTGATGGGTTTGTCGGCAAGCGTCAAAATATCAGTTTGTGCCATGATGCCCCTGATCTGGTTGATGGTCTGTTCATCAATGCGCTCAAAGCGCGCGCGGTGCGGGTGCAACCCCAACATCACAAACTCAAAACAGGTAAATGGAAAATCTGCAGGGGTATTCTGGCTGATAACGGCAATGCTTCGTGCCCGCTGCAAAGCAGAAAGCTCCTCAAGGCGTTCACCGCAGAAAAGCACCTGCCCGGCCATCGGTGCCAGATAACCGCACAACAGCTGCATCAGTGTCGATTTTCCGCTGCCGTTTTCACCGATAATCGATAGATATTCCCTCTCGCCAACCGAAAAGGTTACATCTGATAGAACCTGTTGTGATCCGTAATAAAACGTTAAATTCTGAGCACATAGTAATTCAGCCAAGGCGTGCACCCCCTTGGCGCTTGATAAATATGTAAATAAAAAATGGACCACCCAGTAATGTAGTGAGCACACCCACCGGAATGTCTCCACGCCCTAAAAGGCGGGCCAAGTTATCGGCTAAACCCAGCAGCAGCGCGCCCGAAAGTCCCGATAGTGGCATGAGCAGTCGGTTATCGGCTGAAATCCAAAAC
>JAEWNU010000253.1 GCA_023456995.1 Bacillota bacterium | reverse complement strand
GTGTTGGCAAACAGATTATAGGTGCCGCCATAGAGGTTTTTTGCCGACAGAATGTGGTCGCCTGCCCGCGCGATATTTTGCACAGCGTAGCTGATAGCCGCAGAGCCTGAAGCGGTGGCCAACGCACCAACGCCACCCTCCAGCGCCGCGATGCGCTTTTCAAACACGTCGGAGGTCGGGTTCATCAGACGGGTATAGATGTTTCCACCCTCGGTCAGGCCAAAACGACCGGCGGCCTGGGCGGAATCTTTAAAGACGTAAGAGGTCGTCGCATAGATCGGCACAGCACGCGCATCTGTGGCGGGGTCGGGCTGCTCCTGCCCAACATGTATCTGTAGTGTTTCAAAACGATATTTTTTATCAGCCATAAAAATTCTCCATTCGCTTTTTAGTCACCGGGATATAAAAAAGCCCGGACGTGTCTTTGCGGACAGCTCCCGGGCATGCGCATGTTCGAATAATATACCGCAGTTTAATGCGGCGGCTGTTTAAAGATAGGCACAGCACTCACACCCGAACCTGCTATACGCCCGGGAGTTGAGCATTCGACCACAGCGAAAATTACTTCTAAGCAAAATATCAAATAACGCTTTCATTTTCGCTGCCTCCTTAATTCATATTATTTATATATGATATAAGTGGATTATAGTCACTCTACTTGCATTTGTCAATACATTCTTACATTTTTATCAAGGCGCTTCTTATCTTCAAAATGGAGGATTGTAAAAATCCAAGAATTTAGCACACCAATTAGCGTTTTAATCGTGATTTGTCTTGAGACTTTTAAGGTATACCCCAGTGATAACGTTCGGTCAGGTGCATGATGTTGTCAGACCCAAGCTAGCATACAAATTGTTCTACTTGTGCGAAACGCTACACGTTTGGGGCATACGATAAACCCCGCCGCGGCAGGTTTGAACCTACTCCACAGCGGGGTGCTAAAAACGAATATAAATAAATGATTACGGCCTGTGTGCTTTGCGGAGGATTACCACCGGCAGCCATACAATGTTATTCGTAGTTTTTGTATGATTTATAGCTCTTGCGGTAATAGCCCGTGCCGGTATCCTTCACGTCACAAACAATCATGCCCAGAATTTTTGCATTTGCAAACTCAACACTGGCAATAGCGCGGCGCAACTCGTCATGTGTTGACTGCCGGCAACGCGTGCACATAATCAAACCGGCGGCATATCGTGCCAACACCAATGCATCGGTCACAATATTGACCGGCGGGCTGTCTATAAAAATGTAATTATAGTTTTTGCTTACAATTTCGATCAGCTTTTGCATGTTCTGAGAACCGAGCAGCTCGGACGGGTTCGGCGGCACCTGCCCCGCCGTGATGATATCCAGGTTGGGGTGAATCTGCTCCTGTACGCCGTCGCCGACCTTGCAAAATCCACCCAGAATTTCGGCCAGACCAATGGTGTTGGAGATACCGAAAATCTTGTGCTGGGTCGATTTTCTTAGGTCCGCGTCTATCAGCAGAACCGAGGCGCCCGTCTGCGACATGGTCAGTGCCAGATTGGCACAGTTGGTCGATTTCCCCTCCGACGCTAGTGCGCTGGTCATAATGACACATTTATTTTCGCTTGTAGCCAGTGCAAACAACAAATTGGTTCGGGCCGTTTTATAAGCTTCTTTAATCGCAAAGGGCGTGTCATCATCTATTAAAATGCCATAGGTTCGATCAGATGCATCTGATTTTCTATGAAGAAGAGAGGCCAATCCATTACTTTTCATAATAATTATATCCTCCCTTAGGCACGGAATAAAAGTCCGGAATTTCGCCGAGTACCGCAACATTATAATGGCTGACTAAATCCTCTTCGCCCTTGACGGTGATGTCCAACATCTCATATAGCAGCACACAACCGCAGGAAAGTATAAGTCCAAGCAATCCGCCGATAACGCCGTTGCGCACCGAATTAGGTCCGCTGGGCTTGGCCGGCGGCTCGGCCTGCGAGATCACTTCTACCGAACCAGCCTTGACCACGCGAATAATCTCTTCAGGCGCCATCCCTGCCATGGTGTTGGCCATTTTGGCAGAAAGCTCAGGACTGGTGCTGGTCACCGAAATGCTAAACACTTCGGTGTTATTGACCGACTTCATGGTGATCATCTTGCTGACATCCTTAAGCTCTTCATACTGAAGATTACACCGTTGGGCAACCTGCTCGATAATTTTATCATTTTGCAAGATGACAATATAGGTATTAACCAACTTTTGGGAGGCGTTAAGATCATTGAGATTAACATTGCTAATGCCAGAATATTGGTTATTATTATTGACATAGAGCAGTGTCTGTGCTGTGTAGGTCGGTGGTACCAAAAATTTAAAAACGCCGAAAACTGTGGCAGCAAAAAGTATGGTTACCAATATAATAATCCAAATTCTTTTTAGCAGAATAGAAGCCAGTTCTATGATATCGATTGAATCCTGCAAGTATATTCCTCCCAGAAGATAATAGTGCCCTTGTAAATATTACATAATAACACTTATTTTGACAAGAATTCCAAAAAATATTACCATATTTATTATATAATGGCAAATTGATTTTTACAAGCCTGATTGTACAACATCTCAGAACGTTTTTCAATTTTATCTAATGCCTGTCGTCCTCGTTTATTGACTATAAAATCTATCGCCTTTAGCAAATTGGGCGATCGTGTAGTCATGTTGTGACAGTCGCTGCCTAAAAAGTCAATCTTGCCGTTTTTTAGCAAGTCAAATACAAACCGCCTTTTAAGCGGTGACATTAAAAAAGACTCTGCATTCACCTGCACCATACAGCCGCAGGAAATGAGCCCGTCTAGCATGTCGCGGCTCTGAGTAATAGACCGATAACGCTCGACATGTGCAAGAATGGGTTTTATGCCATGATTATAACGTAAATCCTCAAGCTGCCTGATCGTCTTATCGTCCAATCGCTCGGTGAACGGCAGCTCAATGAGCGCAAAATCCGTACCGCTAATGCAAAGGCGGCGCAGATTCTGGTTTTTCATCAAAAGTGGAGATAAAAAAATCTCACAGCCAACCATAACAGGTGTTTGCGCCTGCATGACGCTTTTCAGCTTGTCATAAGCCGCCCCACGTCTTTTTAAAAAGTCGTCGGCTGAGCATTCATAGGGATAAAAATGCGGCGTAAGCACAACCGGTCCAGACTGCTGACGCGCAATTTCCGCAAGCATTTCGATAGAAACATCGACCGATTTGGCCCCGTCGTCAATTCCAGGTAAAATGTGTGTGTGTAGGTCCAAAATCATTTGCATAGCCCCTTACAAACAGGATATGGAGCTTTCCCCTGTGTCAAGCCACGCAGCGGAAAGCTCCATCAGAACCTGATACATGCAATTATCTTGCAGTGATCGGCCCGTCCGTGATGATAATGGTATTGCCAAGGGTTGTGGAAAAGGTAAGGCTACCGTTCGCATTAACAGTATAGGCCGGGGCGGCAATTCTGGTGTATCTGTTGGTAACCTGATCATAAGAATAGAACAGCAGGTTATTGGCGGTGTTCAGACTGCCAAGATT
>JAEWNU010000252.1 GCA_023456995.1 Bacillota bacterium | reverse complement strand
GATCAATGTGACGCATAAAATCTTTACGCCTACTTTTAAAGAAATTGATTTTGCAGAAAAAGTTGTCAAAGAGATAGAAGAAAAGAAGGCACAGGGTATCGGCGTATTTACGGTTAACGGCAAAATGATTGATATCGCCTTTTATGACGGCGCAAAACGGACCATTGAACTTGCAAAAGCGTCCGGCGTATACGAGGGGGATTTATAATCATGATTAATAAAGTCGGAAGAGAAATCCCGCAGGAGATACTTGAGTTAACAGGCAAAAAGCCATATATGGGTTATCTGGAACTAGATAACTATGAATATGTCAAGAGCGCCCCAAAAACTAGAGCGGTTATCGACCCCACTAGAACAAAGCTGGTTGCTTCCATTGATGAGGCACTCGACAAGTGCGAAATTAAAGATGGCATGACACTTTCTTTTCATCATCACTTCCGTGAAGGCGATTACGTCGTTAATATGGTGATGGAAAGAATATACGCGCGGGGAATAAAAAATCTGAGGATCTGCGCAACCAGCCTTGGCAAGGCGCATGACAGTCTTGTCCCCATGATTGAGGATGGAACGATTTTTTCAATTCGTTCTTCCGGTGTGCGCGGTGGCATTGGCGAAGCCATTTCGGGTGGCAAGCTGAAGGGATTGGCCACTATGTGCTCCCATGGTGGACGTGTAAGAGCAATTGAAAGTGGCGAAGAGCATATCGACATTGCGTTTATCGGCGCTCCCACCTGCGATGAGTACGGCAATTGCCGCGCTAACGGTGGAAAAAGCGACTGCGGAGTGCTTTCATACGCCATGGTGGACGCACAGTATGCAGATAAGGTGGTCGCCATCACCGATACGCTGGTGCCGTTTCCGAACGCGCCTGCCAGCATCTCAATGATAAATGTCGACTATGTCTGTGTTGTTGACGAGATCGGCAATCCAACAAAGATCGCCTCTGGCGCAGCAAAGCCCACCACCGACATGCGCAAACTCAAAATGGCAGATTACTGCACGCAGGTGGTTATCAATACGCCCTACTTTAAAGACGGTTTTTCTTATCAGACCGGCGTTGGCGGTGCTTCAATTGCATCCACCATTTCACTTGCGGAGGAAATGAAAAAACGCGGTATCAAAATGGGGTTTGGCGTTGGCGGTTTAACTACGCCGATGTGCAAACTGCTTGAAGAGGGTCTGGTAGATAAATTGGTTGATACGCAGGATTTTGATCTTGGTGCGGTCGAAAGCATAAAGAAAAACCCCAACCATATTGAGATTTCAGCATCTGAATACGCCAACCCTTTTAACAAGGGCGCTTATGTAAACAAGCTGGATTTTGTTATTCTTGCTTCGCTTGAGATTGATACAAAATTCAATTGCAACGTGGTTGTTGGCTCAGATGGTATTATTACAGGCGCGCAGGGCGGACATCCCGACACTGCTGCTGGCGCAAAATGCACCATTGTCATAGCGCCGCTGCTTCAGGGCAGAATACCCGCTGTGTGCAGTGACGTTACCACGGTCACAACGCCCGGAGAAACCGTTGATGTTGTTGTTACTGATTACGGCATTGCGATTAACCCATTGCGAACCGATTTACTGGATGCCTTAAAGAATACCAAACTTCCCCTTAAGACCATCGAAGAACTTCGCGACATCGCTTATAAGATTGTGGGAACGCCCGATCCTGTCAGGTTTAAAGATCGCGTTGTCGGCATAATCGAGGCACGTGATGGAACGATAATAGATGTTGTAAGACAGGTGGAACCTGTGGAATAACAAAGGGGATAATCAACTTGTTTTTAGCGAATAAATATTCGCCAAAAATAGATAAGAAAAGGAGAAAAATTATGAAAAAGGTTGTTACTCTTATTGTCACCTTGGCTATGCTCGTATTGGCATTTGCAGGTTGCGGTAAAGCCGCTTCAAGTGCCGCTCCCGCTCCTGGTAGCACTCCCGCACAAAGCGCCGAGTGGAAATTTGAAAGAAAGATTGAGATTGTTTGCCCTTGGGGTAACGGTGGCGGTGCAGACACCACTGTCAGAACCTTTGCTACTGCTCTTGAGAAAGAGCTCGGTGTGCCCGTCGTTGTTAATAACAAGGCAGGTGCAGGCGGCGTAACCGGCGTTGAGTTTGCTACAAGCCAGCCCGCTGACGGTTATACTTTCTTGCTTTGCACGCCCTCTCCTCTGCTAGCTCAGGTAACCGGCGCGACCGATTTCGACGTTTATGGCAAGATTAACCCCCTCTGCCAGCTGGTACATGACTGCAATATCCTTGTTGCCGGCAAAGACGCGCCTTATAACAACTACAAGGAACTCATGGACTATGTTGCGAAGAACCCCGGCTCTGTAAAGGCTGGCGTTATGTCTATCACTGGTCTTGACGGCGCTTGTGTAAAGGCTGCTTTTGGCGATAAGATTGAAGCTGTTGCTTACACCGAAGGTGCTCAGCTGAACGCTGATATCATTGGCGGTCACGTTGGCCTCGCGGTCGTCGGCCCTGCCGAAGTTGCTGCTATGGTTCAGTCTGGCGATATGAAGGTTATCATGTCCTTCACCGAGAAGAAACTCACCATGCCTGGCTATGAGAACGTTGAAGCTGCTGGCGAAATTGGCGTTGAGGCCTACTTTGGACCCGCCCGTGGCATCTTCTACGCGGACGGAACTCCTGAGGGCGCTGTAAAGGCGTTCGAAGCAGCTGCTGAAAAGGCAGTTGCCAGCGAGGGCTTCCAGAGCTGGGCGAAGACTGAAGGCTTGGATCAGCGTCCGGGCTGGAAGAACACTGCAGACTACAAGGCTGCATGGGAAGCTGACTATCAGGACTTTGTCGCAATGTTTGGCAAAAAGTAATCAAAAATTAATTGGTTTGTATCGGTGCCGTTATTCGGCACCGATACTATCCAAAGTATCCGGAGGGAGGCAATAGTTTGGATCTTTTATTCTCTATTTTTCTTACTGTTTTTTCGGTGTATTGCTTTTTTCTGGTGGGCGCCCAGTCGCCTGCCGCAACAGCAACCGAGTTAGGCGCAGCATTCTGGCCTAGAATTATTCTTGTGGCTTTGATTGCTCTGCTGATTGCGAATATCGTTAAAAGTGTTAAAAAGCACAAAGCTAGTTCTGAAAAAATTTCTAGTGAATTTAAATTTGCTGAATTTTTTAAGAGCAAACTTTTTATTGGCATGGTGCTTGTCTTTATTATGGCGCTGCTCCTGCCCTACATCGGCTTTATACCGGTTTGTTTGCTGTTCCTGATGGCATACGGTGCGCTGCTTGGTGAAAGAAGATGGCTTAGGTTGATACTTATTTCACTTTTTGTCACAATTATTCTGTATGTTATCTTCCAGGGTCCGCTGGGAATCATGCTGGCCCGTGGTACTGGCATATTCCGTGAATTCGCGCTTATGTGCGAAGGCTTCTTGCCATTCTAAGAAAGGAGTGAAAGTAAAATGTTTGAATTGTTAATTAATGGCCTTAAAATTGTGCTTACGCCGTCTACCTTCCTCCTTTTGTTTGCGGGAACTGTCGTCGGTACCATCTTTGGCGCGCTGCCGGGTGTTTCTGCTTCTATGGCGGTTGCGCTCGCACTTCCCTTTGCATACGCCATGAAACCGGTTATTGCGATTGCATTTCTGGTTTCGGTCTATTGCGCTTCTATCACAGGCGGCGGTATCACCGCTATTCTGTTTAAAATCCCCGGCACCCCTTCTTCCGCACCCACTACTTTTGATGGTTACCCCATGGCGCAGCGTGGCGAGGCGGGCAAGGCGCTTGGTTACTCGCTCGTTGCCTCCGCTATCGGCGGTATGGTCGCTGCGTTTGCAATGGCGCTTATTTCTCCGCAGCTTGCGGCCGTCGCACTCAAGTTTGGCCCGTCTGAGCTGTTTGCAGTTTCTTTTCTAGGCTTGTCAGTTCTTTCCTGTTTGGATAGCGGAAACCTGATCAAGACGCTGATCTCCGGCCTCTTGGGTCTTGCACTTGCCACTGTCGGTATGGATCCGATGCTCGGTATCGCTAGATTTACTTGGGG
>JAEWNU010000251.1 GCA_023456995.1 Bacillota bacterium | reverse complement strand
GGTTCAATGAACGCTGCTAACATTCTAAAGCCCGCACTCTCTCGTGGAGAGATTCAAGTGATTGGTGCGACCACTTTTAACGAATACCGCAAGCATATTGAAAAGGATGCCGCTCTGGAGCGTCGCTTTCAGCCGGTAACGGTTAACGAGCCTTCCATTGAAGAAACGGTGGAGGTGCTGTCTGGCATTAAGAGTTATTATGAAGTTTTTCACCGCGTCAAGGTATCGAATGAGGTTATCCGGCAGGCCGTGGAGATGAGCGAACGTTATATCACCGACCGCTTCTTGCCCGATAAGGCGATTGACTTGTTGGATGAAGCTTGTTCCTGCTGCACGCTTGATAATCTGGAGCTGGCTGAATATGAGCAGAAAAACCGGGATTATGAAGCTCTGCGTCAGAAAGAAGCACAGCTGACCCAGGCGCAGGAAATTGATTTCGCCAACCTCGCACAGATTCGTAGCGAGCTTCTTCGGCTGGAGGCCGCTATCAAAGCATTGGAACCGGTGGCACTTGACCGTGCTGTGACGGTGGATGATCTTGCTCGCGTTATTGAGCTGTGGACCGGTATTCCCGCGGCTAAGATTAAAGAAAGCGAGCTGGCGAAGGTTTCGCAGCTTGCTGACGCTCTTAAGAGATATGTTATTGGGCAGGATGAGGCGGTTGAACTGGTGGCTGCGGCAGTACGTCGCACCCGCATTCAGCTTTCTGACCGGCGTCGTCCGGCTTCGTTTATCTTTGTCGGCCCGACTGGTGTGGGCAAAACCGAGCTGGTCAAACGGCTTGCGCAGGCGTTGTTCGACACGACCGAGCCGCTTATCCGCATCGACATGAGTGAATATATGGAGAAGCACTCGGTTTCTCGTATTGTCGGTTCCCCGCCTGGTTACGTCGGCTATGACGAAGCAGGACAGCTGACGGAAAAGGTACGCAGAAAGCCTTACTCAGTCGTGTTGTTCGACGAGATTGAGAAAGCGCATCCCGATGTACTCAATATCCTACTGCAGATTCTCGATGAGGGCCGTATCACAGATGCCCAGGGAAGACGGGTATCATTTGAAAATACTGTTATCGTCATGACCTCTAACGCAGGTTCCAATATCAAAGGCGGTGCGGTTGGTTTTGATAAAACGCCCAACGAGGTCTCGCGCGATCGGGCAATGAAAGCTCTGTCGGATTTCTTGCGCCCCGAGTTTCTCGCACGAATTGATGAGATTGTAGTATTTAAAAACCTGCGTGTTGAGGATTTCAGACGTATCGCCGCTTTAATGCTCGACGAAATCAAGGCGCCGCTTAAACGACGCGGCATCACGTTTGGCTATGATGAATCAGCACTTGAGCTCATTGCACAGCGCGCATTCGGACAGAAGGCGGGTGCAAGAGATATCCGCCGGGTAATCCGCCGAGAGGTCGAAGACCCGCTGACGCGGTTGATTGTAGATGCCGGTGCTGCTGTGCCGACGTTGATCAGTGTTACTGCCAAAGATGAAAAGCTAACGCTGGTAACGGCGTAATACTAGAAAAGATGGTGCAGATAGCGTAAAGCTCTTTGCATCATCTTTTTATATTAGCTATAAAAAAGTGCGCCCTTTTCCAACCTCAAAACTCGGTATACATAGCCGCCAAGATACATCAGTATTAAATTGGCGTGAAACGCCCACAATAGTGTCAAACAGTTTTGGAGGCACATTCCTTATGTATAAGCGTTTTCTGGCGGTGTTCTCACTAATCATTCTGCTATTTGGCCTGCTTATTGCCCGAATTTCTCTGCTGGCGGTAACTGAACCACTTATAGAGGCAGCCCATCAACAGTCGGCGACAGTGCTTAAGGTAGCTGAAACACGCGGTATGATTTACGATCGTAAACTGCGCCCACTCACCGGCATCAAGACCAAAAACATTGCTGCAGTACTCCCGAATGAGCAGGCGGCGAGCGTGCTGATGCGTGCTACCCCGATTGCAAAGCGCGTCGAGCTGCAACAGCATCTAACTAAGATGCGCCCCTTTTTGTGGGAGGTGGATTCTACTTCGCTTTATGCAAAGGGGCTTGAGGTCTTTCCGGTACCGCAGCGCTACCTTGACGAGCAGCCTGCTGTGCACATCATCGGTCAGATCGACCCCGCTACGGGTCAGGGAGCCTCAGGACTAGAGCGTGCTTACGACTCATTGCTGACTTCAGCTGGTGGTGTGGTGCAGATGCGCTATGCTACCGACGCCTTACAAAGAGGGATTGAAACATCCCCGCCCGAGATTATGGACAGCGGTTATCTGAGCGGAGCGGGGCTGGTTCTAACACTTGACCGTGACATTCAGGGGATTGCTGAAAAGGTCATTAAAGGTATCGAGTGTGGCGCTATTGTCATTATGGATCCCTATACCGGCGATATTCTTGCTTCGGCCAGTGCACCTGCCTATAACCCTAATAACCCTGCTGACGCCTTAGCTGACAAACTAACGCCGTTCTTTAACCGCGCATTCGCTGCTTACAGCGTGGGGTCCACCTTTAAACTGCTCACAGCCGCTACCGCGCTTGAATCAGGCATAACTGCGGGGAGAACCTACAGCTGCAACGGGAAGATTGAGGTATTGGACCAGGTTTTTCGCTGCCACAACCTGAATGGTCATGGCACACTTGATATGCGCGGGGCACTAAACCATTCTTGCAATCCCTATTTCATTTCCCTTGCACTGGAAGTAGGTGGCCCAGCGCTGGCCTACAAAGCGCAGCAGTTGGGGTTCGGAAGCAGATTTGAGGCAGCCCCAGGTTATTTTACCGCTGCGGGCAGCCTGCCAACTTTGCAGGAGCTTAGTGCACCGGCAGCAGTCGCCAATTTCGGATTTGGCCAAGGTGTGCTAACTGCTACGCCCATACAGATTGCCACATTGGTGTCGGCCATTGCAAATGGTGGTGGGGCGGTTACCCCAAGGCTGGTGATAGGCACCACCACAGACGGCAAGGGGGTTGCCACCGCCACCGCAAGCTATTCGCCCCGCAGCGTTTTTCGTGATCGGGCCGCACAGCAGGTTAAAGACATGATGATAAACGTTGTAAAAGAAGGCAGCGGCAAAAACGCGCAGCCCGAGCACGGCGGTGCAGGCGGAAAAACCGCCTCGGCACAAACGGGCCAGTTTAAAGACGGAGAAGAGATTGTCCATGCATGGTTTTCGGGCTTTTATCCTGCCGAGCAGCCGCAGTACACCATTGTAGTATTGGTCGAAGCAGGAGATTCCGGCTCGGATATGGCTTGTCCGGTTTTTAAAGAAATTGCCGACGAGCTCTATCAACTCGGCAAAAACAGCTAAAAAATGGGCGTGAGCTAAAACTTAAACTTAAACTTAAACTTAAACTTAAACTGTCGGATACTGTTGGGCAGGGGGCGGAGCCGGTTGTTTAGCTTGGGGCGTCGGTTACACTTTTGGGTAAGCCGGTTCACGCGCTGATTTCTAAGGGAGGAAACAGGCAGCCTAAACAACTTTTCCTACAGAAGAAGCAGATTTTCCGGCATCTTAATATATTATTTAGTAA
>JAEWNU010000250.1 GCA_023456995.1 Bacillota bacterium | reverse complement strand
GGGCGCTGGCACAGCGCGGCGTTGCGGTGACGTTGTATGAAATGAAGCCGCAGAAATTTTCTCCTGCGCATCATAACAGCGGCTTTGCGGAGCTGGTTTGTTCCAATTCACTTAAAGCCGCACGACTGGAGTCGGCCGCTGGGCTGCTCAAAGCTGAGATGCGAAAAATGGGTTCTCTCATTCTCGCGTGTGCCGACCAATGCGCAGTGCCAGCAGGCGGTGCGCTCGCGGTGGATCGCGATATTTTCTCAGCGCTTGTTACCGAAAAAGTACGGTCGCACCCCCTGATTACAGTAATCGAGGGGGAAATCACTTCCCTGCCGGAAACCGGCGCGGTTATTGTTGCGACAGGGCCGTTGACCTCCGACGCGCTTAGCGAGGCTATCGCCCAAAAAACAGGGGCCGAGCGTTTGAGTTTTTACGACGCGGCTGCGCCCATCGTGGAATTTTCTTCAATTGATATGACCAAGGCGTTTTTTGCCGCGCGTTATGGCCGCGGCGAGGACGATTATATCAACTGCCCGATGAACAAAGAGCAGTACGAAACGTTTTTAGAAGCGCTGACAAACGCCGAGCGCGCCGAGCTGCACGGCTTTGAAAAGCTGGCGGTCTACGAGGGCTGTATGCCGGTTGAGGTGTTGGCCTCGCGCGGCAAGGATGCTATCCGCTACGGCCCGATGAAGCCGGTCGGACTGACCGACCCCGCGACAGGCCGCCGCCCGTGGGCAGTGGTTCAGCTTCGGGCAGAAAACCGCGAGGGTACGCTTTATAACCTCGTCGGCTTTCAGACTAATTTAAAATTCGGTGAGCAAAAGCGGGTATTTTCGCTGATTCCGGGCTTGGAGAACGCAGTTTTTGCGCGCTATGGCGTTATGCACCGCAATACCTTTATTGATTCGCCCCGCCTATTGGATATGCAGCTTAGGCTAACTTTTGAGCCGCGCATACGCTTTGCCGGGCAGATTACCGGCGTCGAGGGGTACATCGAATCAGCGGCCTGCGGCATCTGGGCGGGTGTTTCACTGGCAAGAGAGATCAATGGGCAAACGCCGCTTACGTTGCCCCGTGTCTCAATGCTCGGTGCGCTGCTTTGTTACATTACCGATAGCTCCGTCAAGCACTTCCAGCCAATGGGCAGCAATATGGGAATTCTGCCGCCTTTGGAGGACAAAATCAGGGACAAGCAGGCGCGCTACCTCGCTTTGGCAGAGCGTTCGATGCAGGCGCTTGAAGAAATGACATTTTAAACTATCATAATGGGAGGGCTTTGCATGAATATTGTTATAGACGGCTTTGGCGGAGATCACGTGCCGCTCGAGCCACTGCGCGGTGCAGCTGCCGCGGTTGCAGAACTGGGCGTATCGGTCACAGTGACCGGAGATGAAACCAAACTGCGCGAATGCGCTAAATCAAATAATATTTCTTTAGAGAATATCACGATTGTCCATGCACCCACCGTTATTCCGGTGGATGAGGAGCCGACAAAGATTTTAAAAGCGTATGCCGATTGTTCAATGGCTGTCGCGCTGGGGCTTGTTGCCGAGGGCAAGGCCGACGCGGTTGTTTCAGCAGGCTCGACCGGGGCACTGTTGGCGGGTGCAACCTTTATTGTCAAGCGTGCCAAGGGCATTAAACGCCCCGCGATTGGTACACTGGTTCCAACAGCTGGTGGCAAGTTCTATTTGCTGGTGGATGCAGGCGCGAACCACGACTGCCGCCCTGAGATGCTTTGTCAGTTTGCGGTGATGGGTACCGCCTATTATGAAAAGATGATGGGTGTCGCCTCCCCGCGCGTGGGGCTGATTAATATTGGAACCGAAGAACATAAAGGCACCGAGCTGCAGCAGCAAACCTACGCGATGCTGAAAACGGCGGATGCGCTTAATTTTGTCGGCAATGTTGAGGCGCGCGAGCTACCTAACGACGGCTGTGATGTCGCGGTGTGCGACGGTTTTACCGGCAATATCATATTAAAACTGACTGAGGGCTTTGCGGCCTTTTTCGGCGGCGTGCTCAAAGGCGTTTTTATGGCGAATGTTGCCACCAAGTTGGGCGCATTGCTCGTTTCTAAACAGATACGCACGTTTAAGCGATCAATGGATTATAAGGAATATGGCGGCGCGCCGATTCTGGGCACAGCTAAGCCGGTGCTTAAGGCGCATGGCAGCTCGGACGCTAAGGCGTTTAAAAACGCGATACGTCAGGCGAAGTTTTGTGTCGAACGCGATGTTTGCCAGAGTATTGAGCAAGGTGTCGCTCGTCTAAAAAGCGAGGGGAAGGAATGAACCATGGAGCAGCTCCAAAAGGTCATTGGCTATCATTTTAAAGAACTGAATTTTCTAAAAATAGCGCTCACCCATTCCTCCTACGCCAACGAGAGCCGTCAGATCTCGGCGAACAATGAGCGGCAGGAGTTTTTGGGCGATGCGGTGCTGTCGCTGATTGTCGCCGATTATATTTTCCGCCACCGCAAGGTGCCAGAGGGCGAGCTGACCAAAATTCGCGCATCGCTGGTCTGCGAGGTTGCGCTGGCTGGGTTTGCCCAGCAGATCGAACTTGGTAAATATCTGATGCTGGGGCGCGGCGAGGAACATAACGGCGGGCGCACCCGCCCCTCAATTCTGGCCGACGCGTTTGAGGCGCTGATCGCCGCGATCTACCTCGACGGCGGCATGCCCGCCGCCCGTGATTTTGTGCTGCCGTTCATCGGTGACACGGTTGAGC
>JAEWNU010000249.1 GCA_023456995.1 Bacillota bacterium | reverse complement strand
AATCAGTGCTTCGGCTGTCAGAAGGCTGTTGCATGAGGGGAAAATGGCCGAGGTGCAAAAGTTGGTGCCTCCCACTACTTTTGCGTATTTGCAACAGCATCAGGCACAGTATAAAAAGCAAGACTAATGGAAAAGCCGCATACTATTGGTGTGCGGCTTTTGTATTGGTCGCAAAAGCTTCACGCAGCATAACAATAAATTCCTGTGATGCAGCAGATAAATAGCCGTTTCTTTGGGTCATAACCGAACGGATCCAGTAGGCATCTGCATTATCCAGTCCAAAAATCGCGGCATCGTGGTTGCGTGAAAAATGGTTAATATATGAAAGCGGAAGTAAAGACACGCCAACTCCTTTGATTGATAGTTGCCGTGCAGTCTCGCAATTGCGCGTGGTGAGCGTAATTTTCGGCGAAAAGTCAGCTGAAGCCAGAATAAAATCGGATATTTGTCGTATGCGCTGATCCTTATGCACCATTATGAACTGGCTGTCCTTGAGCTCATTAAGTGCGATAACAGACATCCCCTCGCTGTTTAACAAAATTTTTGCGAGCGGCTCTTGTGCGGACATAACTGCCACAAAGGGATCTTCTAAAAGGCGACAGTATTCTTGTATTTCTGTATTAACAGGCAGCTTTTTATGGATATGCATAATGGCAAGATCAATTTCTCCCGTTGCAAGTAGCTTTTCAAGCTCATTGGTGCTTTTCTCCACTACAAAAATCTCTACCGCGGGATAAGCCCGGCGGAAAGTCGAAAGAATATCAGGAAGGATCAGCATAGAAAGAAAATAGGTTATGCCGATTGTAATGCGCCCGCTTTTAAGCTGGGACATACCACCTATTTCATTTTTAAAGTCGGAATAAATGTTTAAAATGCTGGTAGCGGTCTGCATATACTTTTCGCCCGCATAGGTTAGGCTTAA
This sequence comes from Bacillota bacterium, assembly GCA_023456995.1. GTDB lineage: Bacteria > Bacillota > Clostridia > Oscillospirales > Ruminococcaceae > Yanshouia. Next base: position 2,266 of record JAEWNU010000249.1, on the reverse strand, counting down.
ACCGTTTCCAGTTCTGATAAAAATTTTTTCACCTAGTGTGTTCCCCACCCGCGCAACATATTGAGAAAGTGACGGCTGCGAAACATATAATTTGGCGGCCGCCTTGGATATACTCTTTTCCTTAGCTATTGTCTTCATATAGAACAGTTCACGTTCAGTCATGTGCACCTCCAGTGGTATTATAACAAAAATATTATGATCCATATAAAGAATTAAATATTTGTTTATATTATAAGCGCATCATATAATTAAATCAAATTTAAGTTTATATGAAAGGGAGCAGCGACATGATAAAGCTATATGATGGCGGCGTCTATTTAGTAGGCTCAAAAATTGTGGCCGACACCAATGAAGCGCCGGCAAAAATTGAGCAGTTAATCGGGAAAACTGTTTCTAAAGAAGAATGTAAGAAAGGCACAATGGCCTATTCAATTCTAAAAAGCCACAATACTGGTGAGAATGAGCAACAGCTCAAGCTAAAATTTGATTCTCTTACCAGCCACGATATCACCTATGTGGGCATTATACAGACAGCAATCGCTTCCGGTTTGACAAAATTCCCCATGCCTTATGTGCTTACCAATTGCCATAACTCACTCTGCGCGGTTGGAGGAACCATAAACGAAGACGACCACATGTTTGCGCTCTCTGCTGCGAAGCGCTTTGGTGGCATTTATGTGCCGACAAATCTGGCGGTTATCCATCAGTTTAACCGTGAGATGATGGCTGGCGCAGGTAAGATGATACTCGGCTCCGATAGCCACACGCGATACGGCGCGCTTGGTACAATGGCGGTGGGCGAGGGTGGCGGCGAGCTGGCAAAGCAGCTGCTCAACCGTACCTACGATATTAAGTATCCTCAGGTGGTGGCGGTCTATCTCACCGGTAAGCCCTCGAAGGCTGTCGGCCCGCAGGACGTTGCACTCTCCATTATCAGCAAGGTGTTTGCAAACGGCTATGTCAAAAACAAGGTTATGGAGTTTGTTGGCGACGGGATTGAAAATCTGAATGTTGAATTCAGAAACGGCATTGACGTCATGACAACTGAAACTACCTGCTGGAGCTCGGTTTGGAAAACCGATGACAAGGTCAAAGCCTATCTTGAGGCGCACGGCCGAGCAGGGGATTATAAAAAGCTGGAACCGGGTGAGGTGGCCTATTACGATGGCTGTATTTATGTTGACCTCTCCACCATCAAGCCTTCGATTGCATTACCGTTCCATCCCAGCAATGTATACACGATTGAAGAGCTCAAGAAGAATCCTGTTGAGATATTAAAATACACTGAGGAAGAAGCGCTTAAACAGTTGGAAAACAAATCGCTGCGCTTAGGCCTTGTGGACAAGGTTATTAATGGTGAGATTTACGTTGACCAAGGCATTATTGCAGGCTGCGCCGGTGGTACTTACGATAACATCGTCGACGCGGCGGACATTTTAAACGGTAAATCTGTCGGCAACAGCGCATTTACAATGAGCGTCTACCCCTCTAGCCAGCCGACCTATATTCAGCTGATCAGGAATGGCAGCATCGAGAAGCTGATGGCAGCAGGTGCGATCGTGCGTAGCGCATTCTGTGGCCCCTGCTTTGGTGCAGGCGATACCCCTGCAAACGGTGAGTTTTCTATCCGTCACACCACCAGAAATTTCCCTAATCGTGAAGGCTCAAAACCGGGCGAGGGGCAAGTGGCTTCTGTGGCGCTAATGGATGCACGTAGTATTGCAGCGACAGCGATTAACGGTGGTAAGCTGACCAGTGCCGAAGAAATTGACTATGAGATGACAAAACCGGCCTATTATTTCGAAAAAGGCATTTATGAAAAGCGCGTTCTCGATTCTACAAATAACCATAACACTAATGTTTCGCTGGTGATGGGGCCCAATATTAAAGAGTGGCCGAAGATGCCAAGTCTAACCGATGATCTGCTTGTTAAAGTGGTTACTTATATTGATGATCCGGTTACTACTACAGACGAGCTTATCCCTTCGGGAGAGACGTCATCCTTCCGCTCCAACCCGGAGAGGCTTTCGGAGTTTGCACTCAGCCGTAAGGCACCAGACTATGTACCGAAGTCTAAGCTGCTTCGCGAGATTGAGAGAGCGCGTGAAAATGGTATATCTCCCGCTGAAAACACCGAAATTGCGGGTGTATTCAAAACATTGCGCCAAAAGGAGCTGTTTGAAGGCGACGAGAAGCAGGTTGGCATCGGATCTTCCTTCTTTGCAAATAAGCCCGGAGATGGTTCAGCCCGCGAACAGGCGGCCTC
>JAEWNU010000248.1 GCA_023456995.1 Bacillota bacterium | reverse complement strand
AACCTTGCCGTCTACTGCAGCATGAGCCTGATCGGCATTTTCCCACAGGTAGGCCTGATCAAGAATGCTCATTTCGGGAATCCAGTTAGTCAACACCGAGTTTGCAGCGGTGGCAATGTCAAGGTCGCCGTTCATAGCGAGTTCAACGGTGTCGCGTTCGCCGCCAAGGGTGCCGCCGGGCACAACCTCGATCTGGATGCGACCGTTCGTCGCGGCGGAAACTTCTTCAGCAATCTTCATAGCACCCTTATAATAAGGGGTCGACTCATTATCCACCATGGCGAGCTTGAGGGTGACTACCTCGCCCGAGGCGGAAGAACCGGAGGTGCTTCCCTGCGGGGCGGAACTTGCAGATTGGCCACAGGCCGTCATGGAAAACACCAATGCACAGGAAAACACAAGAGAGAGAATTCGCTTTTTCATTGAATGAACTCCTTTCATCTTTTAAGCTTGTCTCTTTATTGATAACCGTTTTACGGTCGATCAATACTGTTCATAGCTCGGATCAAGAACTGCCAGATCGTAGCTTCTCTGTTCAGGCGTAAAGGAAGCCAGTACCCACAGGTAGGTGTTGCGCACTGTAGGGCTTGCAACGGTGGGATGATATCCGGCCGGTGCCTGCACCATGGTTCCGGAGGTGACAGTGTGCGCCACAACGCCATCGGGGTCGCCGCTTCTGAGATAGCTCAGATGGAATCCGAACTTCGGCTTAGGCATATCAAAATAGCAATAAACCTCTTCAAGGTCTTTTTCATGCTGGTGTGGGGGCCAACTCGTCCAAGAGCCCTGCCCACCCCAGGTAATACCGCAAATGAGACGGGACGCAGGCGTTTTGGGGTCCAATGTGAACATGACCTCCCTCTGGCCGACTCCCTTTCCATGAATCTGATGAATATCCCCAAGAGGAAGTGTGGGATCGAATTTTCGGAAGTTGGGCTTTCCGATGCCCTCGCAGGGAGCCGCAGCCACATAGAAGATACAGTCTGTCTGGGCGGTGATAGTGACGTTTTCCCCACTGGGAAGATAAAAAGCATCAAACTGTTCCATGGCAGACACCAGTTCAGGATGAGCTGAAAGGGTGGCTTGCCCCTGTATCAGCACCGGATGCATTTCCAGTGCGCCGGTTTCCAGCCTATGACTTTCTCCGGCCGGGAGGTTGAGACGATAAACCTGTGCCACACGGCACTCACGTTGGTTGGGCGTAATAACAGGATGAAAGCCCGGTTTTTCAGAAGACTGCACCCGCCAGCCCTCCAGCCGAAGGCGTTCTGATTGTTCCATAATACAACTCCTCCTCAATGACTAAATCAAACCTTGCTCAGTGCCGGAAATAACACCACCGCAAAGAAAACCAACAGGTAACCGATAAAGAAGGGCATTTGACCTTTGACAATTTCGCCGATCGAAAGCTTGGACACGCTCCTGGCAGAGAAAATATTGACGGCTACGGGCGGGGTCATAGTGCCTACGACGTTGGAGATGCAGACAATCATACCAAAATGGATGATATCCACACCCAAAGACTGTGCCATAGGCCAGAGCACAGGCACCAGCAATACAGCAATAGCAATTCCTTCCATGAATGTACCAAAAATCAGCAAAATGATAGCCACAACCACGCAGAAAAGCGTAGGCGTCAGGTTGAGGCTGAGCACCGCGTCTACCATCTTCTTGGAAAGCCCTGAGAAGGTAAATAGCCAGGAAAATGCTGTAGAAGTGCCGATAATGAATAAAACCATCGAAGCACTTTTGGCAGAATCCAGAAGAATCGCAGGCAAATCATTGAGCCGGAGCTCTCTATAAATAAACATGCCCGCAATGAGGGCCCACACAACCGATACGCCGGAGGCTTCGGTTGGGGTCAGCAGACCAGAATAGATGCCGCCCAGAATGATAACTGGCAACATCAAAGCTGGGACGGCACGAATAAAGGAACGCCCCAATTCAACCAAGCCAATTTTTCTATCTAGCTTGGGCCAGTTCTCCTTTTTTGCATACCACAACACAATAACCATCAGGACGGCAACGATGATTAAACCGATGTAGAGGCCGGATGTAAACATGTCGGCAATGGAAGCGCCAGTAATAGTCCCATAAACCACCATGATAATGGAAGGGGGGATAATGGGTCCCATGCCACCGGCAACTACCAATAGACCAGCGATACGTTCTTTGGGATACCCCAGACGAACCATATCGTTATAAAGCATGGCGCCGATAGCCAGTACTGTGGCGGGCGCGGAACCGGACAAGGCCGCAAAAAAGGCGCACGCCAGAACCAGCGCCAGCGACATACCACCGCGGACATTACCCACAATGGAGTTAGCAAAGTCACACAGACGGCGCGAGATTCCACCCTTGGTCATCAGGTTGCCAGCCAGTACAAAAAAGGCGATGGCCATGATGGATGTTGACTCCATGCCGCCAAAAATTCTTTGAGCTATCGTAGAGGCCGAGACGGTAATATCCGGACTGAGAAAAATTGTTACCATAGAGGACATGCCAAGGCTCATTGCTATTGGAACGCCCATGATAAGGAATACGGCTAGCGAGGCAAATAAGATAAGTCCGCTTATCATTTTCCTTCCTCCTTTTTCGCACTGCTGTCAAGGGCCTGGGACGCATTGGCGTCCTTAAGATGTGTCACCATAAGGATGCAGGTAGCGCCCTGCACCATCGTCATAATGGCGAAGCTGACCAGTAGTGCCATATAAGGAATTGCCATGGGTATATGTAGCGCAGGGGACGTCTGACCAGTCGCAATCTGCTTCATGACCATGCCCCAAGCACTTTTTGTGATAATTGCTGTAAAAATAACGACAAAAATTTTGGCGATCAGCTGCAAAAGATTTTTAGGTAGCCCGTGAAGCTTATCCACCAATGCAGTAACCGATGCCTGCGTGCCGTCACGAAGTCCCATTTCCGTTCCCAGCAAAGTCATCCAAATCATGCAGTAAACGGCAATTTCTTCAAACCAGCCGATACCAAGCTTAAAAATATTGCGGTTTAAGACTTGAGAAAACGAGGCAATCACCATGATCGTAAATGTGATAATAATCAAAAGATTTTCTACCCGTTGCAGCCAGGACAGCGCTTTCTTCACATGAATTCCTCCTCTTTTTTAAATCTTGCACATTAGCAAGCGGGATGATCCGTCTTCAAAATGACGGTACCGCCGGGATTATTCGCCGATATCCGGCATCAGAGAGGCTTATCTCTTTCATTGGCCTGCACCCACCGGAAATTATCGTCGTATTTATCTCTTAGTCAGCCAGACACACCGTAACGATTTTAACCTCCCCCTTTCCGTTTTGTCCAGCCTTGCCCATCAGAAATTACCTTTTTGATATTGTTCTAAATATATAGAGAAGCGTTTTTCGTACAAAGTGTGCATTGTAGGATCGGGGGTCAACTGCTCCATAGCACCGACCTCAAATTTTTCAATTTTGTCTATGCCGCCCAGTACTTCCATCGCCAGAACTGCACCGCCCAGCATGGAGGCATGGGGCACATTGGAGCATACCATATTGCGTCCAAAAATGTCACAACACATCTGTTGCCACATTTTTGAATTTGTAATTCCACCCGACAGTCGTACCTCGACAGGGATGCCGTTTTCATGGCAAAGAATGTTATAGCACTGATAAAGGTTGAAAAGAATGCCCTCTTGCACGCTTCGGTAAAGCTCCGCGGCGGAATGATCAGCCCGGAGCCTTAAAAAGCCCCCTAACCTTTGATCATTCCAGCCGGGGCAGCGCTCGCCAAAAAGGAACGGGAAGAAAATGGGCATTTTTTGCACATCTATATTTGTCCGCTCTAGCTGTTCGTAAGACACTGCGGTAGGAAAAAAATGCTCCTTATACCAGTCCAGACAATTGCATGCGCCGGATGTTGCTGCCCCTGAAAGCCAAGAATTTGGGGATAAATAACACCAGGTGCTCGGTTCCTTAGGTAGAACGGGACGTGTGGTCGACAACCTGAGTGCTCCACTGGTACCGACGGAAAAGGTCATGACGCCGGGCGTAAGCGCGCCCGCGCCCACCTGATTGAGTGCACCGTCGGGATAATTCGGAAGAACCGGTATTCCCGCAGGAATGCCCAGCAGGCGGGAACCCTCTTCACTTAAGGGGAATGTTTCCCGGTAGTTGGTCAGCCGGAAAAGCTGTTTGTCGGTAATTCCCAATAAAGCCAGCGACTGCGGATCCCATTGGCGGGTATGTACGTTGAGCAAACCCTCGCCAGAAGCCGTGCAGTCGGTGGTAACGCATTCGCCCGTCAGCCGGTAGACATTGTAGCTGCTCTGAGAACAAACCATTTTACCGGTCAAATCCAGTCCATTTTCCTTTAGCGACAAGAGCTTGAAAACTGGGTAGATAGCATGCACCATGCAACCGGTGCGCTGATAAAAGCTTTTACAAAAGTTCTTGTCCGCTCTCAGACGTGCAGCCACCGAAGCCGCGCCGTTATATGTCCATGTGTATGACGGCGTTACAGGGCGGATATCAGCATCTGTAACCAACACGGTGTGCCATGTTCCACAGGAGATTACTGCGTCAATTTTTTTCCCAGCTGCAAGCTGCTTGCCTATACGAGCCGTCTGCTGAAAAATCAATTCCGGATTTTGCGCTCCAATTTCTCCAACATCGCAGGCATCAGGCGCATAAACCTCACTTAGCATATCCACTACGCCTCGTTCTTTGTCGTAGAGCATAGCTTTTGCCGAACTTGTGCTTGATTCCAAAACCAATATGCACATGGAGGCAAACTCACCTCGCTTAAATTTTGAATAGTTAAATTTTAAATCTAATTTATATAATAAAAAATCTAAAATCTGATGTATATTCTACCACTATTAATTTCTATGTCAATTGAGAATTCAACTTTTGCAATTCTTTTATATAGATTAGACATAAAACTGGTCAAAAATTTTATATCTAAAAAATAAGCAAGTTTTAGCTAATATACGATAATAAAGCCATTCTTAGATAATTTTGAAGATTGATCAATATATTGACAATAAAACTTTATAGTCATAATATATATTCGAACAAGAATTTAGATTTAAAATTTAATATTGCTTTTAATGGGTATGACTTAGGTGTCTGAAAATCCGTTAGCCAGAGAAAGTCGTACTACGAGCTCTAATTCGACAGAAACAAAAGTATATAAAAATGTAGAAGCGTAATTTAGCCTATATCAGACAGGCTGCTAATAGAGAAGGAGGAATTTTCAATGAAACTTTTTGATTTAACCAACCGCAAAGCCATCGTCACTGGCGCTACCCGAGGGCTTGGCCACGGGATGGCCGAAGGCTTAATGGAAGCCGGCTGCGAGGTAGTAGTGGTGGGCTCCGGAGACAGCGCGTTCGCAGTAGCCCAGGAGTTTTCTAAAAAGGGCTTCAAATGCCATGGAATTACTATTGATCTTAGGGACCGGGCGAAGCGGAAAGAAGGCTTTGCCAAGGCTGTGGAGATGCTAGGCGGACATCTTGATATTCTCGTAAATGCGGCAGGAATTCAACGCCGTAATTTAAGTGAGGACTTTCTCATAGAGGACTGGGATGATGTGCTGGAGATCAATTTGACCGCTGTTTTCGACCTCTGTCAAATGGCAGGGCAGCAGTTTATTCGTCAGAACTCCAAGGGTAAGATTGTCAATATCGCCTCCATGCTCAGCTTTTTCGGCGGCTATACTGTGCCTGCTTATGCTGCAAGTAAGGGTGGCGTAGCTCAGTTGACCAAAGCGTTGGCCAACGAGTGGACAGGAAAAGGAATCAACGTCAATGCGATTGCGCCCGGATATATGGCCACAGAAATGAACACCGCCCTTATCAATCAAAAAACCCGTAACGAAGAAATCTTGGCTCGGATTCCTGCGCATCGCTGGGGCACCCCTGATGATATGAAGGGATTATGTATTTTCCTGTCCTCCGATGCTTCGGATTATATGGCAGGTGCTGTTATTCCCTGTGACGGCGGATATTTAGGCAAATAATATGAAGCCGTGCCATACTGAGGCATAGCTTATTGGGATAGGATACATAAGCCTTCTTTCCCCTCCTCCGTATTTCAGGCCATGAATAGTCTAGTGATAGACCCCGTGATCACAAATCAATATCATTATAATGACGCTGCCAGCTGGTTCCATCACCACCATTGCGGCTTCTGTATACGAGTTCGCGTCAGGCTAAGGCCGATATTATGGTTTAGACCACGCTGTCTACGACATTGTGTTTTATGAATAAATGCAGGTTCACGTATTCGCCAATCTGAAGCTGATTAACAAATAAAATCGAACCGGACCGGATGCACTTAAAAAAGCTTTGCAAAAAGCTATCCTTGTCATAAGTGATTCGTTTATGAATCACTCGTTTTTTCATTTTCGTGAACAGCGCATTCAGCTACAAAGCCCTCTGAAAGCTTTTTCCCGCAGCAAAAGAATGCAGGCAGCGTTCTGAGGTAAATAGTCAGTTTAAAGGAGATCGCTATGAGTAAAAAAGTATTGATTACTTCCCGATCCTTTGGAAAAATCAGCGACGAACCGTTGATTGTTCTGAAAAATGCCGGTTTTGAGGTAACATTGAA
>JAEWNU010000247.1 GCA_023456995.1 Bacillota bacterium | reverse complement strand
TTTATATTACGCGGCGACCACCCGGGCAGCCAATACCGTCATGTCGTCCTCATGAGCGGTGATGCGTCTTTCGGACGCAGTGTCAAGCAGTTCCTCACACATCTGCTCCAATGGACGATCCGCCAGCGCAATGAGCTGAGAAGAGATCCAGTCGCCGCCGCCCGAATCGAGCAAGCCGTCTGAGATCATAATGATAAGGTCCCCCTCGGACAGCGAAAGCGTTGTATGCTTGGCTTCGGCTCCGCTGAGTATGCCTGCCGGCAACGAGGGCGATTCCACCTTAGCACAGCGGCCCTGCCGCAAAATATAGGTCGGCGCAGCACCCGCCTTAAAGATATCCAACCGACAGGTGTATAGATCCAGCAGGGAGGCGTCCACAGTGCATAGCCGTTCCTCCCCGCCACCGGAGAGCAGCGCAGCGTTGACCAGGCGCAGCGCGGCGGTAAAATCTGCGCCAGCCTTTAGCAGTCGTTCTAAAAGCGAGGTTGTCATGGTGGCGTCAACTGCAGCGGGGCTGCCAACCCCCATACCATCGCTTAATAGCAGCACGGCGCGGCCCTGTGCGCGGCCAATGACGCTGCAGCTGTCTCCGCAGAAGCGGTTTTGATTGGCGGCCCGCTGAACAAAAGCCGTTTCCAAGGCGTAATGCGCCTTTGCGGCCCAAAACAGTCGGGCAATGGCACCCTCGCATAGCGTTTCAGGCTCCGAAAGCTCTTGCGACACAATCTCAGACAGATCGGCAGTTGTCTCCGGACCCAACAGGCGTGAGACCTTATGTAACGGCAGTTCGATTAAAAGGCTGATGCGCTGCTGTGCATCGAGATAGCAGCAGATCGACCCGGCCTCACAGTTTTTGGCGGCTAAATATTTTGAGACTGCCTCGGTAGTGGTGGCGGGCGCACTGGTGTATTCGCTGAGCTGTTCCTGCAGTGATGCCAGCAACAGCCCCATGCCGCTAAACTGATCGCTCGAGACGCTGCGCAATTGCGCGGCGTGCCGTTTTTCGGTTCGGTGGGTTAAATAGCTGCCGGTTTGGTCATTGATGGCGGTTAGCAACTTTTCGGATTGTAAGCACTTAAAATGCGCTGGAAAATCCGCTTGTGATGCCTCACCGCCGTTTCGTGAAATTGCAAAAACATGGTTTAGCGCATCGGCAGTTCCTTCATAGTTACTCTGCCAGCATCGCGGCGAATCTTTGCAGCCCTTACACACCTTGGCGCAGGCTTTTGCTAACACCGACTCAATAGGATCGCCATTTAAGGCCTCCAGCTTTTCTGATACTTGCCCGGTAACCGATGCGATGTCGCACAGCGCATGGCGGGTGCGCGAGAGCTGTGAAATGACCACACGTCGAATCATTTCACCCTCAGCCGAGTCGGCGGCGCGAGTCAGTCCCAGCCGACGAAGCAGCGAGACAGGTATGACCATCAGAATAGCTGCAGCCAGCATGCATTCAATAAATAATGTTGTTGCCGGCCCCGCATTGTTTTGTGCAATCAGTGCAAGCATCGCGGCGGCAGTCATCGCGGCGGAGGCACCCAAACGCCCGAGCGGTGCAAAGACACCTGCGGCTAATCCGCCTGCGCAGAATACGGCCAATAACTGTGGCTCACCTGCAAGCGCAGCGGCCAAACCGGCTGTGACGGCAGCCGCCGCACTAAATCCCGACCCTGCGAAGCAACCGCAGCACAAAATCACAGCTAAAGCACAGATTCGGGCGGGGGAGATTCCTGCCACAGTAAAGGCGCTAAGCCCCATATAGATTACCGCCAGCCAGATGCCGGTGCAGACGCCGTTTGTTCGGGTAAGGCCGCTGCCCTCACGCAGTGCGCGGTAAGACTTTGCGAACAAAATGCCGGCTGTGGCTGTGATGGCTGATTCACAAAACACCATGACAAAGCTATAGAGATTTTTATCCCCCGAAATGGCAATAGCTAAGCCGGTTGTGGCGATGGTTGCGGAAGCGAGCACAGGTGAAAAAACGTGCATGCGTGCCTTTGAAACAAATGAAAAGGCCCAGCGCAGCGCGAGTAAAAGCATTAGGCAGGCCATATAACGCAGCGTGCCGTTGCCTTTTAGCAAAAACAAATAGCCCAAAGTTGCGCCGAGGGTAGAGGCTATAGCCTGATCGGGCGGCGCGGCGCCCGCCCATGCCACCCCGAATGGGGCGGCGGTGAGCATGATGGAAGCGCCGCTCATAACAAAGCCGATTATGGCAGCGCCAATCTGCTCCAACGGTCCGGTGGCCTCCCGCAGCCTGCCGAACAGACGTGAAGAAGCGGTGGCGGAAATAGACATGAAATTGCCCCCCTTATAGCATGTTGGAAAATACTGTAAAATAATTCTAAGCTTGTCCGTTGAAAAAAGCTGTCGTTTCGCATAAGAAAAATAGCGGTAAATAAGTGAATTTATTGGGATTCTTGACAATGCCGCGCGACTAGCCTAATATAATATCGTTAAGGCTATATTATGGAAAATATCCTTAGATTTTAATTAAGCTTCAAATATGGAGGAATCTTGAATGAACGACCACAGCCATCCGCGCACACGTTTTGCGCCCAGCCCCACCGGATATATGCATGTAGGCAACCTGCGCACGGCGCTTTATGCCTATCTTGCCGCCAAAGCCGAAGAAAACGGCGTGTTTATACTCAGGGTGGAAGACACCGACCAGGAACGCTTTGTGGAAGGTGCCATGGATGTGATCTATCATACCCTCAAAGAGACTGGGCTGGTCTGGGATGAGGGCCCCGATGTGGGCGGGCCGGTTGGGCCTTATATCCAATCGGATAGAAAGAGCATTTACGAGAAATATGCTCAGCAACTCATCGAACAGGGTGACGCATATTACTGCTTCTGTGACAAGGAGCGTCTTGACGAAATGAAGACGCTGCAGCGCGCTTCCAACATCGCGCCCAAGTATGACCGCCACTGCCTGTCGCTTTCCAAGGAAGAAATTGCAGAAAAACTTAAAGCCGGTGTTCCGCATGTTATCCGCCAGCGCATCCCAGATAGTGGAACAGTTACCTTCCACGATGAAATCCGCGAGGATATCACCGTTGAGTGCAATACGTTGGATGACCAGGTGCTTATTAAAGCTGACGGCATGCCCACCTATAACTTTGCTAACGTTGTGGATGATCATCTCATGGGCATTACAACCGTCATCCGCGGTACCGAATATTTGTCCTCCGCGCCTAAATATAATCTGTTATATCAGGCGTTCGGCTGGGAGATACCCAAATACTTGCACTGCCCGCCAGTTATGAAGGATTCGACCCAGAAGCTTTCAAAGCGTAACGGCGACGCCTCTTATCAGGATCTGGTGGCAAAGGGCTATTTAAAAGAAGCGGTGCTCAACTATATTGCGCTGCTCGGCTGGAGCCCCCGCAGTGGACAGGAGATTATGTCGCTCGAAGAGATGAGACAGGATTTTTCGATCTATGATGTCTCAAAGTCTCCGGCGATCTTTGACCCGATTAAGCTAAACTATGTCAACGCCGAATATATTCGCCGCATGTCGCCTGAACAGTTTTTAGAGGTCGCCCTACCGTGGATGAAGCAGGCCGTCAAGCGTGAGGATGTTGATTTTGCGCTTTTGGCTGAGGCGCTGCACCCTCGCTGTGAGGTGTTGGGTGATATTCCTGCGCAGCTGGATTTTATCGATGCACTGCCGGACTATGATATTGAGCTGTACACTTCTAAAAAGATGAAAACCAACCCCGAAGTAGCGCTGGATTCTTTAAAACTGGTACGCCCGGTTCTTGAGGGCATAGAAAAATTCTCCGTTACAAATATTCATGAGGCGCTGTTTGCGCTCATTGAAAAGTTGGGCTGCAAAAACGGAATTATTCTCTGGCCGCTGCGCGTTGCAGTCAGCGGTAAGCAGTTTACACCCGGGGGCGGCATTGAGATTGCTGCTGCTATAGGCAAGACCGACACGCTTTCGCGCATTGATGCCGGCATTAAAAAGCTAGAAGCAACAGTAGAATAAACAGTTAGGAGACCTTGACAGCTATGTATCGCAATGTGATGGAGGCGCTAGTCGAAGCCAAAGTAGACAGACTTTGGAAAAACTATACAGGCTGCACTTGTGCGCAATGCCGCGAAGATGTGATCGCTTTAGCCCTCAATAATCTACCGCCCAAGTATGTTGTCAGCGACGCAGGCGCGCTTTATGTAAAAATGGTGCAGCTTGAAAATAACAATGAAGTTGAAATCACCAGGCAGGTAGCTGCTGCGATGAAAGTCGTAGACGAGTGTCCTCATCACGGCGAATAATTAATAAGGAGTGTTTGACGTGCAATATACAATTTCCGATAATATGAATGGCGTTCAGGGTTCTATTATCCGTGAACTTTTTAAGCTGGCGAAGGACCCCAACATGATTGCTTTTGGTGGCGGCAACCCCTCGTCTGAGTCGTTCCCTGTCGAAGCCATTGCCGAAATAACCGCAAGAGCGTTTAAAGAGGATGCTGTTTCGGTATTGCAGTATGGCTTGTCAGAGGGCTACACTCCCTTGCGCGAGACGATGAAAAAACACCTCGCCAAAGTTAAGGGCATCGATTTTGAAGAAAACGAGCTGTTAATCGTCTCTGGCGGGCAACAGGCCGCCGATCTTTCCACCAAAGTGCTGGTTAACCGTGGCGACGTTATTCTGACGGAAGAGCCTGCTTTTGTTGGCTGTATGAACGCTTTTCGCTCCTATGGGGCAAAGTTGATCGGCGTGCCGGTGGAAAGCGACGGCATCAACGTCGAGAAGCTGGAAGAGGCACTTAAAACCAACAGCAATGTACGTTTTTTGTATACGATCCCGAGCTTTCAGAACCCAACGGGCATTACCATGTCGGCACAAAAGCGCAAAAAGGTCTATGAACTGTGTCAGAAGTATGATGTTTTGATCTTTGAGGATAACCCCTACGGCGAACTGCGTTTTGCTGGGGAAAGTCAAAAGCCCATTAAAGCACTGGATACTGACGGAAGGGTCGTTTATTCCGGCAGCTTTTCAAAGGTGATGGCGCCGGCGTTTCGTTTGGGTTTTGTTGTGTTTAATAAGGCGCTCACCAGTCGGTTTACTGTCGCTAAACAGTGTACCGACGTACATTCCACCGTTTTGTTTCAGTACATCGTCAACGAGTATATGACAAAGTACGATTATCAGGCGCATATCGACCACACGCGCGAGATCTACCGCAGAAAGTGCGATCTCATGCTCGGTGAGATGGAGAAAAAGTTCCATCC
>JAEWNU010000246.1 GCA_023456995.1 Bacillota bacterium | reverse complement strand
GTATCATCTATCAGGCTGGCGCTGCCGTTGCCGATGATGCTCTTATAAGCGTATCCGTTGCGGCAGGCAATCTCGGACTCGATCAGCTGATGGCTGCAATCCATTTCAAATGCGACAATAGGGGCCTTTGAAAGAATATCGATTTTACGTCCTTCTTTAGCAGAATGAAAATAGAGCGTTAGCTTGCCATCGTCAAATTCGTAGCCAAAATTAAGTGGAACGATATAAAGTCCCTGTTCATCCTGCATTGCAATTCGGCAAATTTTACATTCCCTAATTATTTCTAATAATGCTGCGGGTTCTGTGACTTCGCGGTCTTTTCTTCTCATATTCTTAGCACCTCCATATAGCAGCAGTTTATCATTGAATGAGGAAAATCACAAGGAATAAAGTGGGCTTTAAGAGTTTTCTAGTGTAGTGATTGCAACAATTTGCCTCCCATGATACACTTACTGGAAAGAGATTCCTAAAAATACATCTTTAGGAGGATTACTTATGAAACGTTTATTGGGTTTAAGCCTTGCGATTATAATTCTTACGGGATGTGCAGGGGAAAACAGTTCAGATGTGTTGTCGTCCGTTAATGCCGCAGATGTTTCGTCGGTATCCAACAGCATGTCACAGCCAGTTGAAAGCGAAATGGGTGGCCCAGTTAAGGCTTCGCAGGCATTTGAAACAGCTGCATCATCCTCGTCGTCAGATAGCGGGTCAGAGGCGGTTGCGCTGAAAGCTTCTACTGAGAAAACCCCCACGACCGACGGCCAAGCACTGGCGCAGGTGACCACGGCGGCTCTTGCTGATGAGCGTTTCATGTCCTCAAAACCCGCAACGCAGAGCTGGCCCGCGGCGTATGAGAGCTTTTACGACGCCTATCCAGCTTTAGAGCAATATAGGCTGGAGGGACTTGGAGATTTGGCGTTGCGTGACCAATTTGCGTATACACTTTGGGAGATTTCACCTACTGATGTTTCAGACATCTATTGCAATCTTGATAAAAGCCCTTCACCGCCAGCTAACCTTTTCAGCAAATATTTCATGCGAAATCAAGGGGATGTAGGCGTACTGCTCAACTATGCCGGGACAGATAATTATTTTGGAGAGGGAATCGCAAGCCTTTATCATCATCCTTTGTCGGAAGAACAGGGTGAGAAGACAGCATATATCAATTCGCCAAAACGCTTTGATGTGGGAGACTACCGCTATCGCAGTTCTTTGACGATGACGGCAGGGGTGGAGGCACAGCTTTTAGCTCAGAAATTTTCGCCCGAAAGCACCGTCGCGTACGCGCTGACTATTGACAGTTATGCTTACGGTGTCTGCTTTATTGACGGAGACAACATCAGTTTTTGGCTAGGTGGTAAGACCTTGGCCTCCCACATGCCGGACGAGTTGCGCAGCGGAGTGGTGTATCCCTTTAAGATGATCGCGCAGGATATCCACGACCGGATCGATGAAATAGCACCGCCTGAGCCGATGCAAATACCCGGGGTACCGGTTGCAAACCCAAGTTGCGCCAAGCCGGTGATCTATCTCTACCCAGAGCAGCCGACCAACGTCACCGTGATACTGGGCTATCCTTCGGAAGATCTGACCTACACCTATCCCACGTATCAAAATGGCTGGCGCGTTCGAGCCGAACCGGATGGCACACTAACCAATTTAAAGGACGGTAGCCAACATTACTATCTATTCTGGGAAGGCGACAAGAAGGTCGATTGGAATTTATCCGAGGGCTTTGTGATCAAAGGGAGCGACACCGAAGCTTTTCTGCGTGAAAAGCTAGCCTATATGGGGTTGACGCCCCGCGAATATAATGATTTTATCACTTACTGGGCTCCGGAAATGTGTCGGAATCCTTATAATCTTATCAGCTTTTCAACGGAGCAATACGAGGCACTGGCGCCACTTTCGGTTACACCCGTGCCAGACAGCATTTTGCGCGTGCACATGGTTTACAAGAGTCTGAAACAACCTGTAAAGGTTTTGCCCCAGACACTTGTTCCGTGGCAACGCACCGGCTTTGCGATGGTGGAATGGGGTGGTAGCCGAGCCTAATACAATATTGACTCAATATTCCATAAATAAATGACAAAATGCCCTTGGTTAATACAGGATAAAATGCTATAATACAAGTGTAAAGTCCAATTATTTTGCAGGTGGGAGGAACCTGAGATGGCCGAATTAGACCTGACTCTTTATGGCGACGAAAAGGTGTTGCTTAGAACCAGCTTTTTTGGTGGTTTTGAAAAGAAAGAGGTATTGACTTATATTGACAAGCTCCGGAAGCAAAACCGGACAATGGCACAAGAACTGGCCGAGCATATCAACGAGGTTTCTACCGCTCGAAATCAGCTTTCAGAACAGGTTTCCAGTTTTGAGGTCAAAATAACCGAGATGGAACGCCAGCTCGAAGAGCGCGGTGGAAGAATTCGCGAGCTGACCGGCACGGTGGAGTCACTGCGCAACGAGGTCAGCCAGCAAAAGCTGCGCCAGATCGAGCGCGAAAAAGAGTTGCAGCAACAAAAGGATCAGAACCGACAGCTTGTTGTGCAACTACAGAATTATGAATATAAGGCCAAGCGTTATGAAGATGTCTCGGCGCAGATTGGCGATATTATTTTAGACGCGAACCAGCGTGCAGCAGATACAGTTGCACAGGCGCAGGCGCAGGCGGAGCAGATCAAGAATAATGCCGTCACGGCCAGCCAGAAGATCACCGCCGAAATGTCGCTGATGCGCAATGAGATTTCCACTGTTCGCGTTCAACTTGAAGATTTAATGAAGAGCTTTACCACGCGGCTTGACGAAATAGACCATATGCTGCTTGAGGTTGTTCCCGGTGCAGACGAAGTTATTGATGAGGTGGCACGGGCTGCAAAGGCTGAACAGGAGGCACCATCGCAAGATTTGCCGCCACTACCTTGTGACAAAGCGCAAAGAGAAAACAAGTTGCCCCAGCAACAATTTTTTCGCGGCGCCGCAACGATTTGAAGCTTCGGAAAGAGCTTCCGTCGGCGGCGAGGTTAAGTTTTCATAAAGCATAAAGTCACAGAACGAGCAGCACAGCAGTTCTGAGGTGCTTGGAAGGCTGATTAAGAAGTTGCTTTTTTAAAAATAAAGATTAGCCTGTCTTGCAGATTGTAGGGCAGGCTTTTTTGAAAGGAAGTACGCTATGTTTAAACCCAGGCGCAACAGGGATTTCGGCAAAATTTCAGCCGTTATTGCGGCGGGTGGTTCATCTGTGCGCATGGGCTTTGATAAGCTTACAGCTGAGCTGTGCGGGCTGCCGGTGCTGATACATACCATTAATGCATTTGAAGATTGTAATTTAATAGATGAAATTGTGGTGGTCACGCGCGAACAACATATTCCGGCGCTGCTTAACGATGTGAAATACCAGGGCTATAAAAAGCTGCGAAGCATCGTCAAAGGTGGTGCAACACGCCAGCAGTCGGTGTATGCTGGGGTGTGCGCCTGCTCAGCTGATGCACAGTATATTTGCATTCATGACGCAGCACGCCCACTTGTCACATATGAGGTCATAGAAGCCGCTATAGAAGTTGCAGTCAGACATGGCGCGGCCACGGCGGCAGTACCGGCCAAGGATACCATCAAGCGGCGAAGAGGTGATTTTGTTGCCGAAACGCTGCCACGCGAGACACTGATGCAGATTCAAACGCCTCAGGTATTTAAAAAAGAGCTCTATCTGCGTGCATTTTCACAAGGTAGTCAGGAATATTCCGATGATTGCCAGCTTATAGAGAGCCTGGGAGCGCCCGTGGCGTTTTCTCAGGGGGATTATAAAAATATCAAGCTGACCACCGAGGAGGATTTTATCCTTGCGGAGGCGTTTTTGATGCAGCGGGAGGGATTTTGAAATGCGGATTGGACATGGTTATGATGTCCATCGCCTTGTAGAGGGGCGAAAGCTGATTCTGGGTGGTGTTGAGCTGCCGCATACGCATGGGTTGCTTGGGCATTCTGACGCTGATGTTTTGGTACATAGTGTGATGGATGCATTGCTCGGGGCTGCTGCGCTTGGCGATATCGGAGCACATTTTCCAGACAGTGACGCTGCTTATGCGGGCGCGGACAGCATCGTGCTGCTTAAAAGGGTAGTAACTTTACTGGCCGAACATGGGTACTCCATAGGCAATATCGATGCGACCTTGCTGGCTCAGGCTCCAAAGCTTGCCCCGTTTATTGGCGACATGCGGCGCTGTATCGCTGCGGCATGCGGCATAGCTGAAACACAGGTTAGCGTAAAGGCTACCACCGAAGAGGGGCTGGGTTTTACGGGCCAAAAAGAAGGTATTGCATGTCATGCGGTATGCCTGATTTTTGAACAGGATCATAAATGATACGATAAAAGTTTTCATTTATATAATTGTGATGTTCATGCAATTATGGTACAATAAACACAGTAGATTCACAATGATTTGGCAGAGGATGTGCATGTGTGGACAACCTGATTTATGACATACAGGGAATACTAAATTCCTTTGGCATTTCAGATTTTTTAGATATTATTGTTGTGGCCTATTTAATGTATCAGGCCATTCGTCTGGTGCGTGAAACCCGTGCCATGCAGCTGGTGAAGGGTTTAGCCGTACTGGTTGGTGTTTATGCGGTCGCTTCTTTCGCACAGATGCGTTCATTAAGCTTTTTGATTCGTTATGTGTTCCAATACGGTGCGTTGGCGCTGTTAATTGTTTTTCAGCCTGAGTTACGTCGTTCACTTGAGCAGGTGGGGCGAACCCGGTTTTCAAACCTGCAGCTTTTTGGCGGCAATGTGGATATTGATGACGTCAACTCCCGCTGGCGGCGGGCAATCGGCGCTATTGGTGAAGCAGCAACCTTTCTTTCCAAACGCAGGATTGGGGCGCTGATTGTGCTTGAGCGCCAGAGCTTGCTAGGGGAAATCATCAAAACTGGAACGGTGATTGATGCCTCCCCCAGCGCTGAGTTGCTAGGGAATATATTTTTTCCCAATTCGCCTCTACATGACGGCGCGCTGATCATTCGGCAAGGCAGGCTTGTGGCGGCGGGGTGTTATTTGCCGTTGTCAGACAATTTTACCATCAGCAAGGAGATGGGCAC
>JAEWNU010000245.1 GCA_023456995.1 Bacillota bacterium | reverse complement strand
ACACGGTCGTTAAGCTCATCAGTGCCGAAGATACTTGGATGGAGACGTCCTGGGAAAATAGGTCGGTGCCGGCATCTTTACAGACATCCCTGCAATAGCGGGGGTGTCTGTTTTTATATTACAATTGAATAGAATATTTTTCTGTGCTATATTATTTCGAAGAAGCTATTTTAAATATGATCTGCTGAAAAATAGTTTGAGAGAGGCAGAATCAGCGACGGCCGCACATAGAACGAGATACGATATCGTAAAAATCGAAAATAAATATAGGAGGAAAGGCAGGCAAATTTAAATGTTTGGCAGAGAAAAATATTCGCAAATTAATAAGATTTTGAACAAAAGGTTTCAGGAAAAATCGGTTTTGGTAGCGGCACACAGGGGCGCTGTAGGCGGCAATATTATTGAGAATACACTGCCTTCTTTTAGATTGGCTTTGAATATGGGCGCAGATCTGTTTGAAACAGATTTAGTCAAATCTGCGGACGGCATTTTATATTGTTATAATGATAAGGAGCATAATCCGGCTGAAAAAGGAGATCTTAAGCAGATGTCCTCAATGGAGATTGATCATTATCAACGATATAACCGGATTGGTTTGCCCAGTGCATATAAAACGGAGCGCTTTGAAAACGTGCTTTCTGCATTTACCAGTAATGAGCTTTTTAATGTAGACCGCGCGTGGAGATATTTTCCTGAAGTTGCACATATTTTAAAAAAATATCCTTACATCATAAGACAGGCTGTTTTAAAGTCTCATGTTGAAGATGAACCACTGGAGTTTTTAAATTGTTTGCCGGAAAAATACATGTATATGGCTATTGTTAGATCCTGGCAGGATATTGAACGAGTGCTTGCTTATGAGAATATCAACCTCGTGGGATTTGAAATGATTATTCCAGATAGCAACAGCGCTCTTTTTCAAAATGAAGCGATAGAAAAAATACATTCTATGGGCTTCTTTACATGGATTAATTCCATAACATTGAGTAGTTTACCTGAGCATAGCTATTCTGCAGGCTATGATGATAACAATTCAATCATGACTACCCCAGAGAATGGTTGGGGTGTTCTTATTGAAAAAGCATTTGATGTGATTCAAACTGATTGGCCTATGCTGGTAAGTCAATATCGTGATAGCACCTTAAGGGCGGTATAAAAAACAAGTAAAAAGCCCCGAAAAAAGTGAGCTTTTTGCCTGTTCAAATTTTTAGGTTAAGGTGATGAAACCTGCGCAACATAAATTTACATCGGTGATAGTCTATCATTCAGCCAGCTGGTAAAAAGCGCAAGTTGTTCGGGTGTATGAAAGAAGTGCTCTGAATCTACTTTTGACACGCGTGCAAAACTCTGTGCGCTAAATTGATCTATTATCGCTTCGGGCATAAGGTTGTCCTCAGACCCCCAGAGAATGTCTGTAGGCACAGTCCAGCAGATGGGGTGGGCACATACATAAGAATAATACTCCCAGTCCAAAAATTGCCCGTTGGGCAGGCTGATGTGCTTTTCTGCCTGAAGCTGTTCAGAAGTGATATTAAATGCGTTCATCATGCCTTCAATGAGAAACCGCATGTTGACAACGGGCGACAGAAAAAAGCTGTGTGTGATATCTTTTTCAGCTAACGCCATCATACTCATATAGGCACCGATGCTGCACCCATACAAGCTGATTTTTGTGGGCCCTGTCATGAGCATGTCATAAATGGCACGCAGCTCTTCTGTACAGGTCCAAGGGTTCAGCTTTGCACCATCTTTGCGATCGCCATGTTCCGGTAGATCAATGCTAATAATCTGATAGCCTTTTGGTATGGCATTTTGAGCCATCAATCGGATATCGGTGTCAGCCTTGTGTGACATCAAACCATGGATCGCTAATATTGTTTTTCCGGTAAAAGTTCCCCATTTAATAGCGGGTATTGTATTTATATAAGTATATTCAGTTTTTATATTCATATCAAAAGCCCCCTTACAATTTTATATACATTATAACACGGATGGATAATTTAGGAACAGATAATGTTAATAAAATGCGCAGCCGCATAACCCAGTGTTGGAATATGCGGCTGCGTTTTTATGTGATTAGGGGATTAAGATGTCATGCGATAATAAGAAGGTCAGCTAGTGATGATATTACACTCGCTCTAACATAATATTCAAAATTTCTACATCAGTGCTTTTCATGCCGTCTTTTGCCATACGGCCTACACTTCTAATGGTTGCTTCAGCATCTTCTTTGACAATGCCCTCGCCCGGCTGAAACACGCGGTTTAGTTTAGCTAGTTCCAGCGCATTTAGAGCCATTTCTACCGCTGTGGCAATCTTGGCTGCACATGAGGGTTTGGCTCCGTCACACACAACACCACCGGAGGTAGCAATGCTGTTAACAATCGTATCGCAAATAACCTTATATGGTTGATCTGTCATCCACGCAATGCCACAAGCGGCACCTGTTGCTGCCGAAATAGCACCGCAATAAGCGGATAGGCTACCAATGTATTTTTTCTGATGAACACCGATTAAGTTTGCAACAACCAATGCGCGAATTAACTTTTCCCGGCTGACTCCAAGCTCTTGGGCATAAACCACAACCGGCATGGTTATGGTGATACCCTGATTGCCCGAACCCGAATTGATGACCGCTGGCAGGGTACAACCGCTCATACGGGCGTCACTGCCTGCTGCTGCTGCGGCACGTGCGCGCACATGCAGGCTATCTCCGCAAGCGGCAAGCAACGTAGCGCCCATCTGTACCCCCCAGGGGTTGGTCAGGCCTTCCTGAGAAAGAGCGCTGTTACATTCAATTTGTCGCTCAATTAATTCAGAAACATCCTCAAGCTGTACCGATTCTGCAAACTCCAGAATGTTTTTAATGCTCAGAAGATGCGGGTCTCCCTCGAATATGGGAGCATCCATTTTTTGGGGCGCCGAAGTGCTGTCAAAAAGCACTTCGCCATCTTTTTCAATATGTGTTATGTTGGTGTGGTAGTCGCGCATGATCACTTCAGCGCTATGACCGTCATCAGTCTCTAAAAAAACTCGGATGTAAAGATTCTCAACGCCTTCTACTAGAAGACAGGTACAGAAGTTTTGATCAATTAACGCTTTAGCCTTTTCAATATGACCTTCGTTGATTTCCTCCAGCACTTCCAGCTGCCTAGAGGCGTCTCCTCCTACCAACCCTAGGACCGCGGCGACATCCACGCCCTTCATACCATTTGAATTAGGCACGACAACGCCGTTAACGTTTTTAACAATATTACCGCTACACTCTATGGTCAGATGGTGGGGCTCCATCCCTAAAATTGTTTTTGCTTTGGCGGCCGCATAGGCTGCTGCAATAGGCTCGGTACAACCGAGTGCCAGTTGCAGATTGCTATTTAAAATGGCCAGATGATTCTTATAAATGTCCTGATTCATTCAATATCCTCCTTTTACCAAACAGACGGTGTTTGCAATTATTTTGATTAAATGCTAGTATTGCCCTATCGCATCGTACCGATAAAAATAAAGCGAAAGGACCAAACGGGACAACATGAATTTTTTGAATTTACGCTATTTTGTTGTAGTGGCGGAAGAACTAAACTTTTCGCGCGCGGCAAGGCGACTGTTTATATCGCAGCAATCATTAAGTAACCATATTAAGAAGCTTGAAGAAGAATATGGCGTTTTGTTATTTCAGCGCGACCACCGTATTACGCTGACCGAGGCGGGACAAAGCCTCTACCGCAACGCAAAAGAAATTCTTGAAATGCAGAACAAAGCGGAAAAAGAGCTGTTGGACATCAAAGATTTCCGTCAAGGCAGAATATCGCTGGGTATTGCACCCTCGCGCGGACTTGTAATGCTGCCTCCGCTTCTAACCGAATACCACCAGAAGTTTCCACAGGTGCGCATCCGTGTTTATGAGGGGGATAATACTCAAATTCAAGAGCAGTTGTTGGCGGGTAAGATTGATTTGGCAATCGGATTTGAATTCAGCGATGAGATGATCGAGTCGGATATACTATTTCTTGAACAACAGTATATTGTTGTGCCTAAGGCAATTTTTGAGACTCAATTCACTCTAGAACAGCAGGCGAATATGCTGCAAAGTAAAACCGTTCCGCTGACGTTGTTTGCGCAATGCCCCTTTGTGGCAGCCAACAGCAGCTCTTGGACCGACCAAGTATTCAGAAAATTGATCGAAAAGTACGGCTTTGAACCCAACGTTATGGCGCGAAC
The DNA here is from genome assembly GCA_023456995.1 of Bacillota bacterium. GTDB lineage: Bacteria > Bacillota > Clostridia > Oscillospirales > Ruminococcaceae > Yanshouia. Next base: position 5,421 of record JAEWNU010000245.1, on the reverse strand, counting down.
CTACAATACATTTACCATGCTTGCGCTATGTCGATCCGGTTTGGGCATTTCAATCTGTTCTAAAACCTTTCTCTGGGATGACCTGAAAAAAAGCAAAAGAGCAGATAGGGATCTTTATTGCTTTTTGCCCGATGACACGCTGGCAGCCAATAAAATTGTGATCAGTACCAAAAAGGGCAGCTACCGCACCCGCGCCGTCAAAGAGTTGATTAAGGTGACCAAGTCAATTTTTGCAGAATAGATTGCTGTGGACCTAAAGTTACATACGACTCTCTACAAAATCCTTGGCTGCGCTGATATAAGCCAGCATTGCATCGTTTAGCGGATAGCGAATGACACAGCCAGGCGTCAGGATGAGTCCGCGTCCACCAGTCAGCTGATAGGCCGAATAAATCTGGTTTCGGATGGCATTTCGATTGCAGTTGGTGATGTCGGTGCGGTTAAGACCACCCATCAGACACTTACCAGTCAGTTGTTTTGCCTCATCAATAGATGGAAGTGTTTCCCAGGCGTGCCAATTAAAGATATTTACGGGGTAGTCACTTAAAAGTTCGAACATCACATTGGTACCGTGTGCGTGGATGGTATTCATCCAACCGCCCTTGGCCGCTTCCAGCACCTGCAGGTCGTAAGGCTTGCCGTATCCAAGATACAATTCAGGTGCCATCACGTCGTAGGAGCTCATTTGAGAGGCAAAGAAAATGCCGTCGGCGCCAAGAGTGATGGCCTCTTTGGCCACATTAGCGGTAGTTTCGGCAATAATATCAAGCGCATGCTTTACTTTTTCGCCATGCCCCTGTTGTATATGGTCTAAAACCTTTTTGCCACATAACTTGTCAGCGATGGTAATGGGTGAAAAAGACGTAAAAACAACCGGCACATGTTCAGACTTAACCTTTGCAAGTAGCTGTTTCAAGCTATCCAGTTCACGTGCTAGGCTACCTTCTTTAACAGAACAGACCGACAGCTTATCCCAGTCCTCGGGTGATTGTACCGGCGTTGAGATAATCTTAGCAACGCCGCCCTGCGCAATTTCCGAATAGTCGATTTTACAGCCAAAATCCTCAATGGGGTACATACCATTGTTCATTGTTTTAATGAAATCCAAATCATATGTTTTATAGAATTGATAGGTGGCTTCGGCCAGCTTGGTGGCGTCTAAATCAATTCCGGGCAGATGGCTCCAAAAGGAGTAGGGAAGGCGGTCGGTCTTTTGCAGGTTTACTGCCGCATAAATTCGTTCGCGCTTGTTCATTGTGCTTCATCCTTTTACTTAAACTACTTTGGGGTTAAACTTACATAACGTACACGGGTAGTATAAAAAGGAAAGTGCACAACTGTCCAACAGAAATTTAATGAATTACAACAGCCTATATACTGTTGGTTAAACGGAGTATATGAAAATCAACAGCCTTTTAGCTGTTGGGTGACATTCAAAAAAATGTTTGTAAAACTATTTGTAATGTCGGTATAATGAACGCAAGTCTTTCCGGCCTGTTTGCTGCAGAAAGGCTACTATGATTATGTATAATGGGAGTGCGGAAAATGAAAAAGTTGAAAAAGTTAACCGCGGCAGTCGTGGCCGCTGTACTGGCATTGTCACTGGCTGCATGTGGCAGCTCTAGCAACGCACCCGCCGCCAGCACGGCCGGCGATGCGTCGTCCAGCAAAGCATCAGGCAATACCTCTGGCGCCGGCCCCAATGGTTATCCCAGCGGAACAATCACTTTGGTTTGTCCCTTCTCCGCAGGCGGCGGCACCGACCTTGGCGCGCGCTATATGGCAACAGCCCTCTCCAAGCAGCTTGGCGTTAACGTAGTTGTCGAAAACCAGACTGGTTCTGGCGGTTGGATTGCCTGGACCGACCTGATCACGGGAGATTATGATGACGGTTACACGATCGGCCTGATTAATCACAACTATGTCATGGGCGCACTCGATCCTGAAAATCCCCGTCAATACACGTTAGATGATGTTCAGGTTATAACCAATCAGGTGCTCGACTATAACGTTATGGCGATTCGTTCCAACGAGACTCGCTATACCGACATGGCAAGCTTTATTGAATACGCAAAGAACAACCCTGTTTTGATCGCCTCTAATGCCACTGGTATCACCGATGGTGACTCCACGACCGCTGAGTGGTTTAACAAGACTTTTGGCACCAAAATTACCACCATTCCGGTTGACGGTTCCTCCGATGCGCGCGGCATGTTCACGGCTGGTGATACCGATGTGTTCTTTGCCTCGGTTTCCGACGTCCAGAGCTACTACCAGAGTGGTGAGATGAAGGTTCTGTGCGTCTTCGCACAGGAACGTACTGACTTTATGCCCGACGTTCCTACTATTAAAGAATCGACCGAAAAAGAATACTATGCCGTTGCAACACGCGGCTACTTCTTCCCCAAGGGTGTTTCGCCTGAAATTGTCGCCTTCATGAATGATGCGATGCAGAAGGCCATGCAGGATGAGACCTATATTACCGATATGGCAACGCTGGGTCTGCAGCTGGACAATACCTCTGGTGAAGCGTACAACGAACTGCTTCAGAGCCAGGTGGAAACCCGTAAGGAAGTCTGGGGCTAAGATACACAGAAATGTCTGCCTGTCACATTTAAGATGGCGGGCAGACATTTTTAAGGATCCCCCCAATATAATCCCGTACTCTTTTTTTGAGGAGAGAGATTTATTATGAACAAACAGTTGCATCGAGATGTGTGGGTGGGTAGCATCCTGCTCGCCTTCTGCTTAGTAGTCTTATATATTTCAGTCAATATTTCTGGTGAGGCAGCCTATCTGCCCACCGCGCTTTCAATCATGATGATGGCTTGCGCGGCAAGCGTTATTTTGAACGGCCTGCGCAAGAGTAAACCGGCCGGAGAACCCTTTCGCTATTCTATGACCCTTAAAGATGGTAAAAACGCGTTTATTTTTATGCTCGTTATATTCCTGTACTATTGGGGTTTTAAATTGCTGGGATATTGGGTTACAACTCCGATCTTTTTAGTGCTAACACAAAAGTATCTGAGAGTGAAATCTTGGAAGACCATTGCGCTGGTGACTGTCATTTACACAGTGATTACATTTGTTCTATTCGTCGTGATCTTGAAGCTGCCCATCTATAAGGTTGGCATCTTTGGTAAATATTTTAGAATTGTGTAAAGGAGGCATCACTTTATTATGTTAGCTAATCTCACCAGCGCGCTTGGTGCCTTTACCTCCGTGGAGGTGCTGATTGCCCTTGTCATCGGCGTAGTTGCGGGCATGGCCATCGGCATTATTCCAGGGCTTGGGCCTTCTGTTGGCATCGCACTATTAATCCCGATTACTTTTTCAATGAGTGCCCAGGCGGCGCTTATTATGATGACTTCTATGTATACGACCGGCGTTTATGGTGGTTCAATCACCGCGGTTCTATGCCATACGCCCGGTACAGCCGCCTCTGCAGCCACTGCTGCGGATGGCTATGAGATGACTAAGCAGAACCGCGGCATGGAAGCGATTACAGTTGTTACAGTGGCATCTGTTGTCGGCGGTGTTTTTGGTGCTATTTGCCTTATTTTGTTTGCGCCTGCGCTGGGTCGTCTAAGTCAGATGTTTTCTACAATGGAGTACTTTCTGGTTGCCTGTTTTGGTTTGCTGGTTGTTTCAGGCCTTACCGGTGAAAACCGTGCCAAGGGAATCTTTTCAGCATTGATGGGACTCTTAATCGGCTGTGTCGGCATGGATTCGATTACTGGCGTGTCGCGATTTACTTTTGGACAGCTGTGGCTAGAAGACGGTCTGGATTCCACTCCCATTCTGATAGGGCTGTTTTCAATAACTCAGGTTCTAATTTTGGTTGACCGCCTGATTACCGGGCGCGGCGAGACCATTGTCAGTGATCCGACTGCCGGGCTAAAGGGTAAGCGCTGGGAAAAGGGCAATACCCGAAAGCTGGCACCCACCATGTTCAATAGCTCTGTTATCGGCGCTTTTATCGGCTTTATTCCTGCTGCTGGTGCTTCAATTGCTGCGTGGATCAGCTACAGCACAGCCAGACGGTTATCCCGAAATCCGGACGAGTTTGGAAAAGGCTCTATTGTAGGCATTACCGCCTCTGAGGCTGCCAATAATGCAGCATGCGGCGGTGCACTGATCCCATTGTTTACGTTGGGCATCCCTGGAAGTCCGGTTACCGCTATACTTTATGGCGCTCTTTTGATGCACGGTTTACAGCCTGGAAGCGATTTATTTATCGGTAAGCAGGCGCCCATTACCTATTCTATTTTCCTTGGGTTCTTGCTTGCAAACATTCTGATGGGCATTATCGGTGTTTCTATGGCTAAACAAATGGCTAAGATCTGTCTGGTGCCTAACTCATTATTGGTTCCCATCATTGTGGCGTTGGCCGTTATTGGTACCTTTGCCCTAACCAATAGCATGTATGAGGTTATTATCATGCTGGTGTTCGGTCTAATTGGTTATCTGATGAAGGTTTACGGCTTTGAACCGGCCCCGCTGGTATTGGGCGTGGTGCTGGCTGACATTCTTGAGGCCAATTATCGCCGCACGCTGTTGATTGCCAGCACCAAGGGTGGCATGTTCGCGTATTTTATTCAACGCCCGATTTCCATTATTATTGTGGCCATCATTGTACTCTTTGCACTGACGCCGGTTGTCATGAAATTAATGAAAAAGCGTCAAGTCGCCTAAGCCTAAAATTGGTTTTTACGCAATATCATAATGAATGCCTCCTATTCACAAAGCGCAGCCTCCACCGGTTTTCTGGTAGGAGGCTGCGCCTTTTTACGTTTTTTTACTTAAACTAAATCCCAATAATAATGATACATCTGTAGCTATATCTCTACCTGCAGTTAAAGCTGTAACCCCCTAAAGCATTAAGGAATGCGGCATCGTTCACTGTCTTATCCGTACAATAAAAATCAAAATCGGATAGCTTTATTTTAAAAGTATTCTATTGCTGGATTACTATATTGTTAAGCTGAAATTTTTGCTTCCAATATATTAAAAAAGTAACTATTATTAAAATTACAAATTGATAAATTATGAACTAAATAGTATAATATTGTAACTGAGTTACAGAGAAAATATGTTGGATTGAGTAAAATTATGGGAAAAAGGAGGGAAGTTTATGATATAGGTTTAGTGCAGTAAGAAAAACAATAGCCGTCAAATGTAGAAGAGGATTTTAGGCTTAAGAATTCCGGATTATCAATAATCATAAGAGGCTCTTGGAGTCAATTTCACAATACTTACCACCCAAAAAAGTATTCAACCAAGAGTTGTTTTGCTAATGACAAACAAAATGTCATGGATAATTTGAGATTTCGGCAAATTCGTATTTGAAATTTAGGAGGTAAAATTATGAGATCAATAAAATTAAAACTAATGCTGGTGTTTACTGCCGTTATCGTAATC
>JAEWNU010000244.1 GCA_023456995.1 Bacillota bacterium | reverse complement strand
CGCTTCTCCAATTTTTCAATCGGTACCGGCTCAAAGCCCGCCGCCTTGGCAAACTCAACATAGGCATAGTATGCGCCCAAAGTACTCCAATGATGATCGGTTCGGTAGTACAAATATTCGTCCTTGTGCTGTGAAAGCGTTTCATACACGTCTACCGAAGTGATAGCTGTGTCAAGCGAGGCCGCAATGTTTTCAAGCTTAGGCTTCTGCGATGTCGTAACACTGTGAAACTGCTTGGGTAAATTAAATTCAATTGAAGAAGGAACCACGATATTATAGAGTTTAATATGGTCTCCCAACACATTCTGATATGTATTGAGCACTTTTGCGTACCACTGCCCCATCTGTTCACTACCGCCAAAGATGGTATAACCGCTATCCTTATAGATGAATATGGCCCCCATGCGAACGCCCTCTTCAACAGAATCCACTGCACCGGCTTCGTCAACGGGCAAGGATAACATGGTAGTATCACCTGCAGTTGCTGAAGAGGCAGTGGACGGGGCGCTGTCCGTACTATTCGCGCTGTTCGTGCTTTTTGAACTTGCTTCAGGTGTCAGAGCCTCATTAGTTTGAGCGTCCGGCCTCTCATTAGACGACGAAGAATCAACCGGCAGAACGTTAGGGGCTGTCGAATGGTCCGGCAGCAGGGGGAGATTGGTGTCTATAACAGATTGCTGCTCTGAGGCATCGTAGAGCCAAACCTCGTTAAAGCGAAAGCCTCTATGTTCCCGAATGGTTCCAGCCAATCGTACAAGAGCCTCACGCTCTGGGAAAGTATCGGCAAAATATGTTGAAAGCTGCTTGGTATATTGCCCATGTATAAAAGAAGAAAAGGAAAACGCAGGCATTGGCGCCAATTCACGTTTTTCAATTTCTGACACGGTCGGGCGATTACCATATAAAACCGAAACTGCGCCCACCGCTGCAAGGATAACGGTGATCAGCAGCACATTAAATGCCGGCAATATCGGGAATCCTCGTTTTTCGTTTTTCTTTTCCATTAAGCGATACTCCTACGCACACAAATTAGAACCTGAAATACATAAAGGGATTATAACTTTGTCCTACAAGCAGAGCAGTTGCCACTATCAGTAAAATAATATTGAAGACGGGGCGTGCCCATCCCAACCGGCTCTGGTGCGCCTTGGGAACACGTTCCCAAATGCACTCGAGCAAAACGGTCACAGGTAAACTGAACAGAATTGAAAGGAAGAACCATATTCCATTGCTGCTGATGTCAAGCCAGACCGAAAGATCATAAATCGGCGCTCCGTAAAGTCCAATCATTCTGCCCATATATAAGAATGCATCCGACAGGTTAACAAAATTGAACAAAACCCAGCCAAACAACATCAAGACCGCAAAATAAAGGTGCGAGATAACGCTTGGCAATCGTTCCAGAAGATTGAGCAAAAACAGGCGCTCTAACAATATAAGTACGCCATAGTAACCGCCCCACAGAACAAAATTCCATGATGCACCATGCCATAAGCCAGTTGCAAACCACGTTACCAACAGATTGAATATCATATGTCGACGATTTCCGCCAAGCGGTATGTAAAGGTAGTCCCTGAAAAAACGTCCCAGAGACACATGCCATCTACGCCAGAACTCTGTAGCCGAACGCGATATGTAAGGGTAACGAAAATTCTCAGGATGACGGAAGCCAAACATGTGGCCCAGACCAATCGCCATATCCGAATAACCCGAAAAATCATAATAAATCTGCAGCGCGTAGAGTGTGATGCCAAACCAAGCCCCCAGCACTGAAAGCGACCCAATATTCCCCTCTAGATAAGGAATGGCCAATTTGCCAGCTGTGTTGGCGACCAGCGTTTTCTTTGTCAGACCAATTAAAAAACGATTGATGCCGGATGAAAACTCCGCCCAACTTTCATGCCGCTCTTCAATGCGCTCGCTGATTTCGTTGTAGCGCACAATAGGTCCCGCCACCAGCTGATGATAAAGTGAAACAAACAGCAAAAACTTACCGAAATTGTGCTGGGGCTCGGCATCGCCACGATAAACATCTATTGTATAAGAAATCGTCTGAAAAGTATAAAACGAAATTCCGATGGGCAGTGCAAATGACGGCGGAGTAAACGCAGTACCGAACAAGTTATTCACTGTCACCACAATCAGGCCACTGTATTTAAAACTGGCCAAAAGCGCCAGATTGATCACCAGCGAAGAAACCACTGCTAGCTTTGCGCCAATCTTCTGGCGCTGCTGCTCTATAATTAGACCATGTATATAATCCACTGTTGCAGAAAACAGCAAAAGGACGATCCAGATCGGCTCGCCCCACGCATAAAAAAACAGTGAAAACAGCACCAGTACCGAATTCCGATAGGTGCGGTTTTTCGATATGTAATATAAAATTAAATTTACGGGCAGAAAAAGATATAGAAAAATCAGATCAGCAAAAACCATGTAAGATGTTTCTCCTCTTACGCATTTCTTAAGGCAATGTCAAATAACGCTAATGCGAAACGGTTGACACCGTCATCATGTAATTATAAGATATAACGTAGCCGGAATCATTCAAATACTCAGTCGCAATAGCTGCTTTGCGGATATTATACCGCAATTTTCCGCAAAAAGGAACAGTTTTTATACATATTTTGAACATCTTTGCATTTTTTATGGATTTTGTTTGCAAACCCGCTACCTCCGCGTTAAAATAGTACTATTGCAATTGTTTACAGGAGGCGATGTGTTTTGTCGATTTCTTCACAAAAAAAAGGCATATTAAGTCTGGTCGTCTGCGCTTGTTTGTGGAGCACGGGCGGGCTATTTATAAAGCTTATCAGTTGGAATGCTATGGTGCTTGGCGGCTTTCGCAGCGCAATTGCCGCGGGTGTTCTGTGGGTGGTACTTTGCAAATCGGGTAATCCTCGCCCGGTCATCAACCGCCATACTCTACTTACCGGCTTTTTTCTGGGCAGTACGTGCTCGCTGTTTGTAGCGGCTAACAAGTTGACCACCGCAGCCAACGCAATAGTTCTGCAATCAGCAAATCCAGTTTTTGTACTGCTGTTTTGCGCATTGTTAAAGCATGAGCGCATCACAAAGCGCGATGCGACAGTGGTCGCCATTGTAATGGGCGGTGTGGCGCTGTTCTTTCTCGACGAGCTGTCACCCGGCGGGATTTTGGGCAACATTTTAGCACTTCTATCGGCAGTAATGCTGGCCTCAGCCTTTGTGTTTGCCTGTGGTTCCGGCTCGCTACACGAAGG
>JAEWNU010000243.1 GCA_023456995.1 Bacillota bacterium | reverse complement strand
GCATCGTCGATTGGACTTAAGGATCAAACTGATTTCTGGAATGAACAACAAAACGTGAAGTAATGGACGGGAGAAATATATGTACCCTCGTGTTGTTGTCAACCGTGCGCATCTTAAAGAAAACGTTCAGGTTGTCAAAGCATTGTGCGATCAATATAGTATAGCGATTACGGGCGTGACGAAAGTGTTTGCGGGTGATCCTGAAATTGCACGAATCTTTATTGAAAACGGTATTGCTGTGCTAGGAGACTCACGCATAGAGAATTTAAAAAGGCTTGAAACGCTAGAGGCTGAAAAGTGGCTAATACGTCCGCCAATGTTAAGCGAAGCGGCCCAAGTAGTCCGTTACGCGGATGTCTCACTAAACTCTGAACTGGATGTTATCTTAAGCCTAGAAACGGAATGCCAACATCAAAAGCGGACGCACAAGATCATTTTAATGGCAGACTTGGGGGATATTCGAGAAGGCTTTGTTGACTATGAGGAACTAATCAGAGTAGCTAGACAAGTTGAGGCGCTGCAAAATATTACGCTTTACGGAATTGGCGTTAATTTGACCTGCTTTTCGTTTATTCAGTCTGACGCTGACAAGATGCAGCAACTCGTTTCTATTGCTAAACGTGTGGAAGAAGCAGTTGGTCACCCGCTGGCAATAGTGAGTGGTGGCAATTCAGCTACCATTGACTTGATGCTGCGTGGTTGTATCTGTCAAGGTGTTAACAACTTGCGGTTAGGTGAATCATTATTGTTTGGCAAGGAACGAGCAAAGTATTGTTTTTTGCCGGGTACCTATCACGATGTTTTCACACTTGAGTGCGAAATTGTGGAATTAAAGCAAAAGCCTTCAATGCCATGGGGTGAGATTGGCGTAGATTCATATGGTAACCGGCCCAGTTTTGTTGATATTGGAATCCGTAAGAAGGCCGTTTGCGCCCTAGGTAAACAAGATTTTGATGTGGAGGCTTCGCGAGCTATTGATTCTGGCATTAAAATATTGGGTGCAAGTTCTGATCATTTGATGCTCGATGTCACAGACAGCGAAAGTCAATATCGCGTTGGTGATGTAGTAGCGTTGGAACTCGGGTATTTTTCAACCATGCGGGCTTTTACTTCCCATTATGTCCAAAAAGTCTATCTAGATTAAATAATACCTTCCCCTATCCTCTTCTTTATGGTATAGCATATAGCGGTTACATAAAAAGTGTCTGAACAGTAAGTTAAGACACTTTTTATTTTCAGCAAAAAGAAAAATATAGTTTTGTTAACTTAGATGGTAGTACTATACAGTTTTTAATTAGACTCCGTAAAACATTGCTAATATAAGTGCCTTTTTTGGAACAGCTATCTGAACACTTTGGATAATTTGATAGTATCAGGGATTATACAAAAGAAAACCGCTTAGGGAATTCTCATTCCAAAGCGGTTTTTCATGTTTTTAGAGGTCCAGAACTATTAGTATGTGCTACTTTTAGGTATAAAAAAATGTACGACTATTTTAATATAGTCGTACATTTGATGGTTGCGGAGGCAGGATTTGAACCTACGACCTTCGGGTTATGAGCCCGACGAGCTACCGGACTGCTCCACTCCGCGATATAGATGCTCAAGTCAGCTTATCTATAATAACATAGAGTATAACCAATTGCAATAGGAAAATTAAAGTTTTTCAAATTTTTTTCAATGTGAAAGTAAGAATACTCTTTTTTACATATTTTAAAACGTATAAGAAACACTACCAATGAAAAGAGGTGCATTTATGAAGATATCGGATCAGGATTATGATGCGTTGGTAAAACAAGCGACCCCACCTTCAAAGATTGCCGTTACATTGCCCTCGGCCTTTGTAATTGGCGGCTTCATTTGTGTCATTGGTCAGATGCTCGCTGACGGCTATTCAGCTCTTGGCGTAAAGCAGGCGCTTTGTTCTTCGGCTGCTTCTTGCACGCTAGTCGTTTTGACTGCACTGCTAACTGGTTTAGGTGTGTTCGACAATATCGCAAAGCATGCGGGCGCCGGTACACTAGTGCCAATTACCGGATTTGCGAATGCGGTTTCCTCTCCGGCACTTGAATTTAAATCTGAAGGCATGGTTCTGGGTGTTGGCGCAAAAATGTTTATTATTGCTGGCCCGGTTATCGTTTATGGTGTTGGTGCCAGTGTCATATATGGATTGATTATTTGGCTATTAAAATTATATTAGGAGCGAGTTATGGCAAAAAAACAAGGCAAACAGACTTACCTCACTCAAAGCCCGCCGTCGGTACGCGCTTTTGCAGCAGTGGGCAGTAAAAAAGAATCAGAGGGGCCGCTGGCGGACTGTTTTGATATTCTTGAGCCCGACGCTACCTTTGGACAGGCCTCTTGGGAGAAGGCGGAAAGTCAAATGGTAACAATGGTGGCGGAAAAAGCTCTGCAAAAGGCAGCGCTTTCACCTGCAGATATAGACTGTGTGTTTGCGGGCGACCTTTTAAATCAGTGCATAGGCTCCACATTTGGGCTGCGCGACATGGGTATTCCGCTTCTGGGAGTCTATGGCGCTTGTTCCACAATGGCAGAGGGGCTTCTGCTTTCTACGCTACTTGTCGATTCTGGTACAGCCGCGCGAACATTGGCGGTGACATCCTCGCATTTTTGTACGGCTGAACGTCAATATCGCTTTCCACTGGAGTATGGATCGGTTCGGCCTATGTCTGCTCAATGGACGGCAACTGCGGCAGGTGCGGTAATTCTTGAACAGGGTACGCAGCCGCCATTTGTTCGCGGGGTTACCATCGGCACTATCGAGGACAAAGGCGTAACCGACCAGAACAACATGGGGGCATCGATGGCACCAGCGGCCGCACAAACCTTAAAGCAATTTTTTATTGATACGGGAAAAACACCGCAAGACTTTGATTTGATTGTCAGCGGAGATTTAGGCGCCATTGGATCCGATTTAATGACTCAGCTTTTAAAGCAAGAAGGCATTGATGTTAAATCCAAATATAATGACTGTGGACTTTTGCTCTATGACCGCGAAAAGCAGGATGTGCATTCCGGTGCATCAGGCTGCGGTTGTTCTGCTTCCGTACTTTGTTCGTATTTATTACCGAGATTGCGTGAAGGCAAGCTAAAGAATCTACTCTTTATGGCTACAGGTGCCTTGCTCTCCCCCACCACAGTTCAGCAAAAGGAATCCATACCCGGTATTGCACATTTGATTTGGTTTTCTTCTGAGAAGGGGGGCTTCTAATATGGGTGAAATGCTTGTGTCATATGTAAAAGCGTTTTTAGTCGGTGGCACAATTTGTTTAATTGGACAATTGCTCATCGACTTTACCAAATTAACGCCCGCGCGCATTCTTGTGTCCTTTGTGGTAATAGGCGTAATTTTAGGTGGACTGGGCTGGTATCAACCGTTAATAGAATACGCAGGTGCGGGCGCCAGTGTCCCGTTAACTGGTTTTGGGTCACTACTGGCCAAAGGTGTTAAAGAGGCAGTACGTGAACATGGATTTATGGGGATATTTATGGGAGGGTTGACCGCAACCGCAGCTGGTATCACAGTTGCTATTCTGGCTGGACTTGCCATCTCACTGGTGTTTAAACCAGGCGACAAATCTTAATAAAATTCAAAAAGGGGGGCAAACTGCCACCCCTTTTTAGCGTATTTATATTGGTCGTTTTGGTAAACACCCTTAAGTAATTCAAATATATAGGCGACAATGCTAAATTACTGCAATAAGCGCTGAAAAAACCGTGGGTTTTTGTCGTCACTATAAAGGTCGAATTGCGATGACGCTCGGGTAAGATCAACGCGTGCGGTGATGACATCCTGATCATTTCCCTCTGCCGCAATACCATCCTTTGTACGGGTGGCGGCGCGGGGAGCATAGATGCCCGCAGGTGAAGAAGATGAATATTCAAACGCTTGACTTTCATTAAGACCAGGAGAAATAACGCAAAGCCCCTGTTCCTGTGCTCTAAAGCGCGTTAAGGCATAGTCTGTAATAATAAAAGGAGAAGCGCCAGCTACGGCAAAAGTACAGCCACCGCTGGCAGCAATCAAAAATGGTTCATAATGCTTTAGCGCAAGACCATCAAGCATGGCGACGCGACCAATATGGGTATCCCCCGGGGTGACTCGGGTACCGGCAGTGACGCCGACCCGCCTTTCCCACGGAGACAAAAAAAGCTTATCCTGAATGCCCGCGACCTCTCCAGTTTCAGAAAATAAAAACTGCCGATTATAAAGTCGCTTATCCTCTAACTGAAAAAGACCACCTGCCGCAATAATTATCCGGTGACTTTGTGCCAGTTGTGAAAAAGTGTTGTGAAATATCTCACCCACAAAGCCCTGCACCGTTTCACACACGGCGAATAACGCATCTTGTTGTTCTTCAATATCGGATTCTCTAAGTTTTTTTAGGTCGTCGTAAAGAGTTGCAAATCCTGGCATGATCGATATGGCTGTCATGCCACAAAGTTCTGGGAACGCAATGAGCTGACTGCCCGAGGCGGCAGCCGCAGCTACATAGCTGTTCATATGGGTTATATAATCTCGAATGCTTTTATATAACCTTGGCTTAAAGCAAACCGCGCTGACCTTAACTCCGCCGGCGCCTAAGAATGGGGCAGGCTTTTCGGTGCGGGGATGAAGGCTGCGCACCTGTGCGCGAACCTTCTCTTCGTTTGACAGATAACTCATTGCAAAAGCCGAAGCTTTTAAACGTAGCTTATACATTAGACTTGTCCTCCCCTCCTGGGGCCTCAATCAGATCTTTATGGGCTCTAAGCAATGCCTGCGCCGTATGCATCAGAGGCGCATTATTCTGTGTATTAGCAGCTTCAATCTGTGCAATAACAGGCAGATCTTCAGAGAAACCGGCGGCCTCTTGACCGTTGGCGTCAACAATTACGCCTCCCAAACCTGCGGCGGCTACAACCTGAACGCCATTTGATAGGGCCGCATTTATGGCGCCATAGCGGATGCGGTCCTCAAAAAAGTCGTACAGCTGAATAAACTGGCTAGAAATAAGCAGCGTTGCACCACCCATGACAGCGGCGCGGACAACCTGCGGCATATAAATATCCACGTCCACCAGTAAGGCAGTTTTTCCAAAAGGCGTATCAAACGCCTGAATGTTGTCATCTCTAAAAAAATTATGTTCACGCAATCCTAAATTAAGATGCGTTGCACGCTGCACGCCGATAACCTCGCCTTTAGG
>JAEWNU010000242.1 GCA_023456995.1 Bacillota bacterium | reverse complement strand
GCGCCAGACTGTGCGTGGTCAATGCGGTTTACCACATTGCCAATGTCGTGAATAAATCCTGCAATTTTAGCTAAATCGATCGTCCGGGCATCGTATCCTAAGTCGGACAATATGTTCTGTGTTACAGTGGCGGTACGCACCACATGCGCAAAGCTGTGCTCAGTAAATCCCATGCTTAAAAGCGATGCATCGGCCTGACGGATGTAGGCCTTGATCTCGTCACTGTTTGAAACTTCTCCATAGGTCACCATTGGGGTCTCTCCCTTTTGTTTTCTTTTCCTTTTATCTTTTACAATTTTTAGTATACTGCGCTTATGTTAAATTTGCAATCATGCATTTGTAAGGAGCAATTATGAAGCCGCCACGATTATTGCGTTTATTATGCTGCCGTGCCGTGCTACTTCCGGCTTTTGTCCTGCTGGAGTCAGCGTTGCTTTTCTGTGGCGTTTGGCTGTTGGCGCGGCGCTCACCGTTCTTGGCACTGCTGCTGCACGCCATGAGCATGCTTGCTGTACTTTACATTGTCTCAAAACACGACAACCCTTATTATAAGCTAGCCTGGGTGGTTCTGATACTCATGGTTCCCATTTTAGGCGGCTTGATATACCTTATTACAGGAAACAAACGCCTACCCCGGTGTTTAAAGCGGCAGCTGGTTAACTTTTATCAGCAAAGTCTGTCCCCGGTGTGTATGGATTCCGGCAGTGAAACGTCACTGGTTACACTGGATAAACATTTAGCCTTGCAAAGCGTTTATCTTAAAAACTGTACCGGTTTTGCCGCTTGGCAAAATACTGCATGTGAGTTTTTCCCTTCTGGGAGTACCTTGTTTGAGCGCATGTGCCTTGAATTGGAAACAGCCGAAAAATTTATTTTTCTCGAGTATTTTATTATTTCGCCCGGCGTATTATGGAACCGTATTCTTGCCATTCTCGAAAAAAAGGTTCGCGCTGGGGTACTGGTAAGAATAATGTTTGACGACGTCGGCACTATCAGCCGGCTGCCACGTCATTTTGAGAAAACGCTGCGTGAAAAGGGAATCGAGGTAACAGTATTCAATCCTTGCCGTGTGCACATAAACGCAGCAATGAACTACCGGGATCACCGCAAGCTTTGCATCATTGACGGTAATATCGGCTTTTGCGGAGGTGCTAATCTTGCCGATGAATATATTAACCGTCTACCCCGCTGCGGGCACTGGAAGGATTCCGGCGTACTGTTAAAGGGTCACGGTGTCTGGAACCTGACGCTGCTATTTTTAGGGCTTTGGGGCTTTTCAAACAACGAGCAGCTTCATGATTTTTCATCCTTTGTCCCTACTATCACCTGCCAAAGTGATGGCTTTGTGCAGGCATTTGGCGACAGTCCCTTGGATAACCTCTATGTTGCTGAGACCTTTTGTCTGAAGACCATTGCGCGCGCAACAAAATATATTTATATCACGACACCCTATCTGGTGCTGGGGCACGAGATGATTTCAGCATTGGGCAGCGCGGCGCTTTCGGGTGTAGATGTTCGCATCATCACACCGGGCGTTCCTGACAAGTGGTATGTCCATATTGTTTCGCGCAGCTATTATGCGGCACTTCTGCGATATGGCGTTCGCATTTTTGAGTATCAGCCCGGTTTTATTCACGCAAAGCAATTGGTTAGCGACGACATTACAGCCATGGTCGGCACGACCAACCTTGATTTTCGCAGCTTTTATCTGCATTTTGAGTGCGCAGTTTGCCTTTATGGCTGCTCAGCCATCAAAAGCATTCTAAATGACGTCAAAGATACACTAGCATGTTGCCGAGAAGTTACCTTTGACGACACCCAGCGGTTTCCGCTGTGGCAGCGTGTCATTGCTGCCGTGCTGCGCCCCTTTGCCCCACTGTTTTAAGCCAGCGCCGCAAGGCATTAAGGAGGCCCTCCCCCATAAAGTGATGAAAAATCACACGCAGACAGATAACAACTCCGTAGCTTTTTGCTTCCGCAAGCCCATGTCCGCCGATTAACTGTTGTTGTGAGAAAAATAAAGGGTATAAGTTTTAGTATCAAAATAGCCAATATTATAATTATAAAATTTACCGTGGTCCGAGTCTATAAACTCAAGAAAAAAGTAATCGGTCTCATTCATCTGTTCCTCCGCCTTAAAATTGAACCACTCCTCATATCCCTTTTTATAACGGATCCATCCTGAAAAATTTTCAAAAAATTTTTTAACTCCGCCACATTTTCCTTAGTTACAGGAGAATATTTGTGGTTCCTCTCAAATTTTTTACACAATAATCCGTATAATCTTTAAAACCTTCTTCATCAAAATGTTCGCTGGATGCATAAAAGCCGTCTGGCACTTTATAATGCGTGCTGCCGTCGCATGAGGCTAAGAAGCATAATGCACACACGACAAAAGCAGCTATAAACCTCTTCTTCATGCTATCTCTCCATTATTTATATTAAAATAAACGCACCAGGCTGCTCCCTTTGCATGATAAATAGGAGTACTGCTTTCTGTCTATGTCTCTTATATGCAGGACTTTTACAGATCCGGTATATCTTCCAGCCCTTTGTGCTTGCATACCACAATAGACAACCAGATTTCATAGAGCGCCCCTGTCACAAAAAACAGGAGAATCAATACCCATTTCCACTCTTGAGTCAACATGCTGCAAGTCAATGCCAGTGCATAGAAAACCACAGATGCCCATGGCATAACCAGTGCCCATCTACCAAACAGCTTGCGTAAAATACGCTTTTGTTTTACCTGCTCTTTTTGATCTTTTTCATAGCCTTGCTTAGAAAGCGCAGCATAAAACCCCCGACCGACAATCACCGCCATTAATACGATCCAGCCAAGTATCAGGCCGTCGCCCGACATGACGTCTACAATGCACAAGGCGATGCTTGCGACGCCGCACAGAACAGCTTCAATCAGCTTGTACCGACTATATACTTTCAAAATAATCCTCCTTAAATATTAAACATCAATCATATCTCTTAAGGATATCAAAGCAAAACAGTGCGACTTTTATCTTCACCCAAAGTAACAAAACGCAGCCCCGCGCCCATTATGGACGAGAGACTGCGTTTTCGTTTATGCTGCCATGGAATGGCGCACCTTATCGCAAAGCTGTTTTAGCACCCGGCTTACCTCTCCCTGTGGGCGCTCAAGCAACCAGGCTATTGTTTCAATCGGCTGACGTTGTAACACAGATAGTAAGAGAACTGCCCGCTCGAAAAGTGGCATTTCTCCCAGTATTTCAAACAAACGTACGCTATTGGTATCCTCGGGCGGCAGGGGGATCGCCTCCAATAAGTTATGGCGATATGCCTCACCGCATACCGGCTCACAACCTTTGACAACCTGCCACAGCACGACGAGCATGCGCTGTTCAAAGCTTTTCCCTCCATAGGAGGTATAACCTTCTACAAAGACCTCCGCCATAGCATAACGGGCTTCGGCCGCATCCCCAAGTAAATAAAGCGCCAGCCTGTAAAGCGCATCCGCAAGATCATCATAATGATGCGCATATTCCAATTTGCTCATCTTCAACGATTGCAGCATGCTTTCCCTCCTTCTGCGGCGGAGATCCCCTTTTTTTAAGACAAACTATCCGAAATAATGGTAGCCCATATTGATCAGATAATCATCGCCATATTCGCTTCGGGCGCTCTCACACACCTTATATTTCATCTGTTCCGACAATGATTCTAGCGGCATATAGTAGCAACCAGTGATAACTTCCACCCCACTTCTCTCATCGGAAATTCCGACGACGACATAAGGGTTATCTACCTGCAATGCATAGATACTGGTCAGATCCTTGCGGATAGCAGTGAGCTGTACCGTGTCAACCTGCACAAAGGCCTTGGATTTTTCGCCATAATATTCTTTGTCGTAGTATTCTTTGTCGTAGTAGCTGGCACGTAAAATAATATCGTTAAGTTCCATGAGCTGTTCAGACGACTGCATCACTACCACGTCTTGGTTGCGGAACCGGTAACCAATTACACCGATGTAAGCTTTTTTAACTTGCGAAAAATCATTTTGGAGCTGCTCGCCAGCGCCGAACTTTTCTAACAGCTCACGCGTATTTTTATAGCTTTCAGTAATCAGCACTTCACTGGTTGCGACGGAATATTCCTGTTCAGCAGCTGACAGCGTTTGAACCTCTTCGGCTATCGCCATTCCGCCCATATATCTAGTGGAGTCGATCTCTCCGTTCTTTTTTGGGATATACTGGTATTCAATACTCAGACAGCCCAACGCCTGTACGCCTGTCTTAATCTCGCTGATTGGCTGCGCCAACAGGTCAGTGCGAACGGCCTCCAAAAGCTGCTGCTTCTGCTCATTGGTAAGGGCCAGTGCCTTGCTGTTGTTACCCAGCGCATTTGTAACCGTTACAGATGAGATCATTTCGGC
>JAEWNU010000241.1 GCA_023456995.1 Bacillota bacterium | reverse complement strand
GGGCTTATCTGATGCTGAGCTTTCGTTTGAGCTATCACTTTCTCAGGCAATGCACCTTCGCAGCAGCATGCCACTGGGGCTTATTGCATATGGATCACTACCGCTCATGACATTCCGCAACTGTCCGGTTCGCGCTCAAATCGGCTGTGCGCGATGTGACCGTAAACAAACGCTCACTGATCGCAAGGGCATTGCCTTTGCGGTGCGCTGCGATCCCTGTGATTCACAAACCGGTGTGAGCGCGCTTTATAACTCGGTACCGCTTTATTTGGCAGACCGCCGTGACGAGCTTGCCGGCCTTTCATTTGTGACGCTCTGGTTTACTGATGAGTCTTCAGCGCAATGTCAGCGCATCGCGGCCGCTTATGCGGGTCGGGGCGACGCAACACCACCCAAGGATTACACACGCGGTCTTTATTATCGCACAGTTTTATAAAAGGAGTTTTTATGGCACTACAATATACCACCCTGCTGTTTGATTTAGACGGAACACTAACTGACTCGGAAGAGGGCATTGTCAAGTGCGTCCGGCATAGCCTAAAGGCGTTGGACATTGAGGAAAATGACGCTGCCGTACTGCGCAGCTTTATCGGCCCGCCGCTCACGGTATCTTATAAGCAGATTTACGGATTTACAGAGGAACAATCAACCATTGCCATCGATATTTTTCACGAGCGCTTTGATGCGGTCGGCAAGTTTGAAAACCGTCCCTATGACGGCATCCATGAGCTGCTAGAGCAGTTGAAGAACGCAGGTTTCCGCCTGATGCTGGCCACCTCAAAACCCGAGCATTTCGCGCGGCAGATTATGGCGCACTTTGCACTTGAAAATTATTTTGACGTTATTTGCGGTGCAGATGAAATGAACGGACGATCTGAAAAACATGATGTAATACAAGAAATTTTGCGGGCTCATCCTCACCTTAACCGCGATAATGCCATTATGATTGGTGACCGTAAATATGACGTAGAGGGTGCGGCATTTTGCGGACTGGACTGCGTTGGTGTTACCTATGGCTTTGGCGGCCGCGACGAGCTGATAGCCGCTGGAGCCAAATACATAGTTGACACGGTTACGCAACTGGGCGTGTTGCTTCTGGGTTAAATACATGTCACTATGTCGGATCGCAATTTATGGGTTCTCTCAAAAGCGCTAATGTAGTTTTCCCCTCTTTTGGCGTGCTTTGACGATGCAATAACGCCCGTCCGCTTTTAAAGCGGTCGGGCGTTGTTTTTACATTGTTAGGACAGGTACACCGCTTAACACGGCGGTAAATCCTCGCCTTTTCGTTTGAGCTTTGTCTTATTGCCCTGCTCATCAACAACGTAGGTACTGTCAAGCTGAGCGACTAGGCTTCGGCGGTAGCTTTCAATATATTCACGGCGCAGTGCGTCACGCTCAGCCAGTTCTGCCGGACTAAGCGTTTCACCAGCCTTTACCCTTTTAGCAAATTCATTGATGCGGTCCAACTTTTTCTGTTCCAATTCAAATACTCCCTGAAATCAAATACTCAAACGTCGGTTCCTGATGGTATCCGCCCGTATACACAACGGTCAATGCCGCTTAAGTCCTTAGCAAAGCCGATACTGTGATAACCCTGCCCCGACATAATTTCGGCAATCTGCTGCGCCTGCTGCCATCCAGCTTCAAACAGTAACAGACCGTTAGGCACCAAAAGATCTTTGGCGCTCTTAGCAATGCTTCGGTAAAAAACAAGCCCATCCTCACCGCCATCCAGTGCCATCTTGGGTTCATAGCGTACCGGTTCGGGCAGCTTGGTGAGTTCCTGCGCAGTAAGATAGGGGGGATTTGAAATAATCATATCCAGTTTCGGCAGTCCAAGCGGTGCCAGATCACCAAGCACGTCGGCTTCCATCACACTGATACGTTCGCAGTCTTTGGTGTTCTCACGCAGATAACGCAGCGCTTCCTTAGATAACTCCAGCGCATACACCTCGCACGAAGGCAGGTTCTGAGCCACCGCCAGAGAAATTGCGCCACTTCCAGCACAAAAATCAGCAACCTTGGTCGAGGGATTCTGCGATAAAAAACCCAGTGCAGTATCCACCAGTGTTTCGGTATCAGGGCGAGGAATAAGCACCCCTTCGCCGACTTTGAGCGGAATCGAATAAAACTCCCATTCACCGAGGAGATATTGCAGAGGATAACCCTCGACGAGCCGTTTCACCTTCTGAGAAAAAATCAGGGCATCATCAGCGGCAATTTCATCATTCGGCCGTGTATGCTGTGCCTGCGCGCCAAACTGGGCGTAGAAAAGCTGTGAAAGATCAAAATCCGCCGTATCGTGCGTCAATTTCTTACGGCATTGAAGATATAACTGAGAAACGGTCATTTTTAAACATTACCACCTGTCGTCTTCCTGATTCTGCGGGATGCAGGGCATCATCGCGGCAATAGCGGCCTCGATTTCGGATACATCCGGTTCGTTAGTCGTCAGTCGCTGGAGCCACAGCCCCGGCGCGGAAATGATACGCGTACAAAGGGTATCATAACGCCCTGCCAGCTTGATGATCTCATAAGCAATACCAACCACCAGCGGCAGGCAAACCAGCTTTAACACAATACGCATTACTAGGTTGTCCCAGGTAACAAAAGAAAAAACCAACGCCGAAACAACCAGTACAATTAGAATAAAGCTAGTGCCACAGCGCGGATGAAAGCGCGAATGCTTTTTAACATTTTCGGGTGTCAGCTCTTCGCCAGCCTCATAGCAGGCAATGGTCTTATGTTCAGCAC
>JAEWNU010000240.1 GCA_023456995.1 Bacillota bacterium | reverse complement strand
TTGTAACATATTTTCATTATTATACCGCTAAAGCCACAAATTTTCAATGCATTCCACAATTCTATTTTAATATTTTAAATTGCAATGTCAATAATGTAAATCGATTATTATATTAAGAAAAAATATTGTTTGTATTCAGAGCACATTGGTCATATACAAATAAATTGAATATATTCATATTAAGCTGTTTTTTATTTTTCTGTAAAAGGTATTAAGACCGTATATATCCATTCATATAATACTTTTTAAACTACTAACTGCTGGAATCATCGTAGGAAACCAAGCAAACATATCCAATAAACATCGTGTTTTTTTAGCTTTTTTAGAGATTGATACAAATTTCTGCAATGCAGCGAATAATTATGCTTTACCCCCTTTTCTTTTTGCAAAAACTATGTATAATTATTAATCATAGCACTTTAAATACGCAAAATTTTGGAGGATGCTTATCATGAGTCAGTACAAAAAGGTAGTTCTTGCATATTCGGGCGGTCTTGACACCTCGGTTATCATTCCGTGGCTGAAAGAGAACTACGGTTGCGAGGTTATCGCTGTTGCGGCAGACGTCGGGCAAGGCGCTGAGCTTGACGGCCTGAACGAAAAAGCGATCAAGACCGGCGCTTCTAAACTTTATATAGAGGACCTCGTTGATGTATTCTGTGACGACTTCATCGTACCTACCCTTAAGGCCGGCGCTGTCTATGAGGGCAAATATCTTCTGGGCACTTCGTTTGCCCGCCCAATTATTGCAAAACGCATTGTTGAGATAGCCAAGGCCGAGGGTGCCGATGCCATTGCGCACGGCTGCACCGGCAAGGGTAACGATCAGGTTCGTTTTGAGTTGACTATCAAGGCTTTCGCACCCGATATGGGCATTATTGCGCCGTGGCGCACCTGGGAGCTAAAGAGCCGCGAAGATGAGATCGCTTACGCTGAGGCGCACAACGTTCCACTGGCGATCAACCGCGAAACCAACTATTCCAAGGACAAAAACATCTGGCATCTCTCGCATGAGGGTCTCGATCTGGAAGATCCGGCAAACGAGCCGCAGTACGACAAAATCCTCGAGCTCGGCGTTTCTCCCGAAAAAGCGCCCGATGCGCCCACTTATGTCACCATCTCGTTTGAGCAGGGTGCACCCGTCGCCATCAACGGAGAAAAGATGAAGACAGCCGAAATCATCAAATATCTTAACAAGGTTGGCGGTGAAAACGGCGTGGGTATCACCGATCTGGTCGAGAATCGCCTTGTCGGCATGAAGAGCCGCGGCGTTTATGAGACCCCCGGCGGTTCGATTCTCTATTTTGCACATGAGCAACTTGAAAGCCTGTGCCTTGATAGAGAAACAATGCACTATAAACAGCAAATCGCGCTCAAGTTTGCTGATTTGGTTTATAACGGCCAGTGGTTTACCCCGCTGCGTGAAGCACTCTCGGCCTTTGTTGATTCAACCCAGAAGAACGTTACCGGCGAGGTTAAGGTCAAGCTTTACAAGGGCAACATCATGGGGGCCGGCACCACGAGCGCTTACAGCCTCTATTCCGAAGAGATTGCTACTTTCGGCGAGGACACTGTCTACGATCAGATGGATTCAAAGGGCTTCATCAACCTGTTCGGGCTTCCGCTGAAGGTTCAAGCAAAATTAGCTGAAAAGTTGGGTAAATAAGAAACATCGCTTCAACAATCCGAAGCCCTGTAACCGCAATGTGGGGGCAGGGCTTCTCTTGTCCCTAAACCAAATTGATGTTTTTCTTTTATAGCTTCTCAGGCCTTTTTAAGGAGGGTATTTATATGAAAATGTGGTCCGGCCGGTTTAGCAAGGAATTGGACGCCGGTGTCAACGACTTCAACTCCTCAATTGCATATGACCATGTGATGTACCACGAGGATATCACAGGCTCCATCGCCCACGCCACCATGTTGGGCAAATGCGGTATCATCCCACAGGCGGATACTGACGCCATCGTAGAAGGCCTTAAGGGAATAATGGCCGATCTTGATTCCGGCGCGTTACAGTTTGATTTTACCGCAGAGGATATCCACATGTTTGTCGAGCAGGTGCTCACTGAACGTATTGGCGACCCGGGCAAGCGCCTCCACACCGCCAGAAGCCGCAATGATCAAGTAGCATTGGATATTAGGATGTACTTAAAAAAGCAGCTTTCAGGCATTTATTCTCAAGTACATCAGCTGATTGAAGCCATCATTGCCAAAGCAGAGCAGAACCTTGATACGGTTATGCCGGGTTACACCCATCTTCAAGTGGCGCAACCCATTACCTTTGCTCATCACATCATGGCTTATGCCCAGATGTTTTCGCGCGATTTAGGGCGCTTAAACGACTGCTGCCGCCGCATGGATGTCATGCCGCTTGGCTCTGGCGCACTGGCCTCCACCACCTATCCCATTGACCGCAAACTGGTGGCTGAATTGCTAGGCTTTTCGGGTGGGGTGACACAAAACAGTCTGGATGGGGTTTCCGACCGCGACTTCTGTGTCGAAGCAGCCGCCGCCCTTTCACTTATTATGACCCACCTCTCGCGCTTCTCTGAGGAGATTATTCTCTGGTGCTCATCGGAGTTTCGCTTCATTGAGCTTGACGACGCTTTTGCGACCGGCTCATCAATCATGCCTCAGAAAAAGAATCCTGACATCACCGAGCTGATTCGCGGCAAAACCGGGCGTGTCAACGGCGATCTGTTGACGCTTTTGACCATGCTCAAGGGTCTTCCTCTGGCCTACAACAAGGATATGCAGGAAGATAAGGAAGCGATTTTCGATAGTATCGAGACCACTCATCTCTGCCTGAGCACCTTCATCCCGATGTTGGAGACCATGACGGTGAAAAAGGAAAATATGCGATCCGCGGCTGCCAAAGGCTTTATCAACGCGACCGACTGCGCTGATTACCTCACCAAAAAGGGTCTGCCTTTCCGCGAGGCCTATCAGATCACCGGCTTTTTAGTTAAGCTTTGCATTGAACGCGGCTGCACACTTGAAACACTGCCGCTTGATGCCTACAAAGGTATTTGCAAAACTTTTTCAGCTGATTTATACCACGCAATCGACCTGCAAACCTGTGTTGAGCAACGCAACGTCATCGGCGGCCCGGCACCGAGTGCTGTCAAAGTACAGATTACCGAGCTGAAAACACGCCTCGTTGCAATCGACGCCAATAAACCATATTAAACAAGATCAATAGACCTGCGGGATTTATGATTCTTGCACAGAGAGTACGACCCGCGCTGGCCTGTTATATTAAAAAGGGGGCTTCGCTCATGAAATTCAAGGTATTCATTGACGGCAAAGAAGGCACAACAGGACTAAAAATATTTGACCGCCTTGAGGGGCGAAGCGATTTAGATATCCTGCTGATTGACGAGGATAAGCGCAAGGACGTTTCTGAGCGCAAAAAACTCATCAACGCCTCCGATATTACTTTTCTCTGCCTGCCCGACGACGCGGCCACTGAAGCTGTATTACTCGTCGAAAATGACCATGTCAAGGTTATCGACGCTTCCACGGCACATCGGGTCAACCCCGTGTGGGTATACGGTTTTCCGGAACTTTCATCTGAACAGCGCCAGAAAATCAGCGAGTCGCACCGGATTGCAAACCCTGGCTGTTATGCCACCGGCTTCATTAGCCTAGTACATCCTATGGTTAAGCTGGGTATTATGCCTGCGGATTACCCCGTTGTCTGTCATGCCATTTCTGGCTATTCCGGCGGCGGGAAGAAAATGATTTCCGATTACGCCAAGCCCGACCGTACGGCGGAGTATGATGCAGTACGTCAGTATGGCCTGACTCAGTCACACAAACACCAAAAGGAAATGAAGGTGCTTTCCGGCCTGACCGATACGCCCATATTCAACCCCGCAGTTGCGGATTTTTTTGCGGGCATGACCGTGTCGGTACCGCTGTACACCAAGCTCTTAAGTAAAAAGCTCACCGCACAACAAATACATGAAACACTGTCGGAATATTACGACGGCCAGCACTTTGTAAAAGTGATGCCTTTCATGGGCGAGGGTGTACTTAACGGCGGTTTCCTGCCATCCAACACGCTGGCTGACACAAACCTTCTACAGATTTTTGTCTGTGGCAACGATGAGCGTGTACTGCTGGCGGCCTGCCTCGATAATTTGGGCAAAGGTGCCTCAGGTGCAGCAGTTCAAAACATGAATATTGCGCTAGGCCTTGACGAAGCAACCGGGCTATAATACTAAACAGGCTAGAATTAAAAGTGATATAACGAACGGAGGATTTCCTTATGGCACAGACCACTACCGCACAAAAGGCTGAAATTTTAAGCCAGGCGCTCCCCTACATTCAAAAATACAACGGCAAGACTGTTGTGGTAAAATACGGCGGAAATGCCATGACCAACAACGAACTTAAAGAGGCTGTCATGGGTGATATCGTGCTGCTTTCCTGCATCGGCATAAAGGTTGTGCTCGTTCATGGCGGCGGCCCCGAGATCACCGGCCTGCTCAAAAAGATTGGCAAGGAATCGAAATTTATCAACGGTTTGCGCTATACCGACGAGGAAACCCGCGATGTCGCGCAGATGGTGCTGGCTGGCAAGCTGAACAAAGACCTTGTCGCGCAAATCAATGCACAGGGCGGTCGCGCCATGGGCCTGTGCGGCGTGGATGGCGGCATGCTGACCGTCAAAAAGATGGAAGATGAAGTTGATTATGGCTTTGTCGGTGAGATGACCAATGTCGACCCCAAGCCTATCACCGACCTGCTCGATGCAGGCTATATTCCGGTTATCACCAGCATTGGCGCGGACGAAAATGGTGTGACCTACAACATCAACGCCGACACAATGGCCTGCTATGTTGCCAGCGCCCTCAAGGCCGAGAACATCATCCTCATGACCGATGTGCGCGGCCTGCTGATGGATAAAAACGACGAGAACACGTTGATTCCCACCGTTGCTCCCAGCGAAGTGCCGGACCTAATTGAAAAGGGCATTATTGCCGGTGGCATGATCCCCAAGATTCAATGCTGTGTGGATACACTAAACGAAGGCGTCACCAAGGCCGCCATCATCGACGGCAGAATCGTACACGCCATTCTCATCGAAATGCTCTCCGACGAGGGTATTGGCACCATGATTTATAAGGAGGAATCAAAATGACCTTCTCCGAAATTAAAGAACTGGATCAGACTTATGTCGCCCACACCTATGGTCGTGCTAATTTTGCACCCAAATGTGGCAAAGGTGCGACTTGTGAAGATTTTGATGGCAAAAGTTATATTGATTTTTCAAGCGGCATTGGCGTGAATTCGCTTGGCTTTGCAGATCCTGAGTGGGTTAAGGCCGTCTCAGAACAAGCAGCATGTCTGGCGCACATATCAAACCTCTACTACACCGCGCCTGGCGTACAGCTTGCAAAGCAGCTCTGTGAAAAATCAGGAATGAAAAAAGTTTTCTTCGGCAATTCTGGCGCCGAGGCCAACGAAGGTATGATTAAAGCCGCCAGAAAGTACGCACAGGTCAAATACGGCAAGGAGCGATATGAGATCATCACACTGGTCAACTCCTTCCACGGGCGCACCATTACCACTGTGGCGGCCACCGGTCAGGCTGCGATGCATGTCAACTTTGATCCCTTCACCCCCGGTTTTGTCTATGCCGAGGCCAACAACTTCGATGATGTTATCTCTAAGGTCAGCGATAAGACCGCTGCCATCATGATGGAAATGGTTCAGGGCGAGGGCGGCGTCATCCCGCTTAACGTGGACTTTGTCAAAAAAGTAGCAGCGCTCTGCGCTGAAAAGGATATCCTGCTACTCGTCGACGAGGTACAGACCGGAATCGGCCGAACCGGTTATTTCTATTGCTATCAGGCGTTCGGCATTCAGCCCGATATCGTCAGTTCGGCGAAGGGCCTTGCGGGCGGCTTACCCATCGGAGCAGTACTGTTCAGCGAGAAGACCGCCGAGACATTTGCACCAGGCGATCACGGTTCGACGTTCGGCATGAACCCCATCGCCTGCGCGGGTGCAAACGTCGTTTTAGCCCGCCTGAACGACACCTTTTTAGCCGATGTCTCCCGCAAGGGTCAGAAGCTGGTTAATGCCATCTGCAAGTGTGAAAATGTTGAGTCGGTCACCGGCATGGGCATGATGATTGGCATTATGCCAAAGAAGGGCACTTCAAAAGAAATTGTTGCAAAGTGTCTTGAAAAGGGTTTAATCGCACTCACCGCGCATGAAAAGGTCCGTCTGTTACCGCCGCTGGTTATCACCGACGCAGAATTGGAGCAAGGCCTTGCAATCCTGCTTGAAGTTTTGGAGGAGGCCGGCAACGCATGACGCATCTGCTGAAATTGCTTGATCTTTCAACGGAAGAGATTATCGGGCTTTTAGATCTGGCCGACAAGCTGAAATATGAAAAGAAGCATAATATCTCACACCCAATCTTGAGCGGACAGACACTGGGCATGATTTTTCAAAAATCTTCAACCCGCACCCGCGTCTCATTTGAGGTTGGTATGTATCAACTCGGCGGTCATGCGCTATTTCTCTCGTCACGCGATCTACAGATTGGCCGCGGCGAGCCGGTGGAAGACACCGCCCGCGTGCTCTCACGCTATCTCGACGGTATCATGATCCGAACCTTTGCGCAGGAAGAGGTCGAGGCGTTCGCACAACACGGGAGCATACCGGTCATCAATGCGCTGACCGATTTTGCGCACCCCTGCCAGGTGCTCGCTGACTTGCAGACCATCCGCGAGTATCACAAGACGCTGGAAGGCAAAAAACTTTGCTTTATCGGCGATGGCAACAACATGGCCAATTCTCTTATTGTTGGTGGCCTTAAAACCGGTATGAAAGTTAGCGTGGTTACACCGAAGGAATATGCACCCGATCCGGTAATTATGGAATTTGCGAAGGCATACCCCGGCTTTGAATGGACACAGAACCCGATGCAGGGTGCAGCCGACGCCGATGTACTTTACACCGATGTCTGGGCCTCGATGGGTCAGGAATCAGAACAAAAAATCCGTGAA
>JAEWNU010000239.1 GCA_023456995.1 Bacillota bacterium | reverse complement strand
ATGCTATCCCTAACGGGTGTTTGTGTATGTACGCGAATTGCTGGGGCTTCGCTTACTGCAACTGTGCTATCGCTGCAACCGACCAAGCCCAATAGTGCAAGGGAGGCGCAAACGACGGATACCGCCTTGTTTGTTAATGTTTTTTTCACTTTCATAATACCTCCAAAAAGCATCCAAAAAATACCTGAAACTAGTATAAAACAAGGATATGGATAAAGCTTGAACAACATTAAAAAATACATACTATTTTAGTAACTTATAGCAAACTTAGATCATACTAAAATTATTTTTATTAGCTTTTATCCAACACATTGTTGTGATACAATGAGATATATTATGAGGCAAAATTTTCAAATAGTCAATCAACAAATCACGACATTGTGTCGGGTAATTGATAGATGGAGAATCCGCTATGAAAAAACGAGATGAACAAACACTTCAGACAAAAGAAAAGCTGACCGATGCTTTTTGGATGTTATATTATCAAAAACCATATGACCAAATAACTGTTCGGGAAATTACCGAGCTGGCGGGGTTTAACCGAAGTACGTTCTACACCTATTTTAAGGATGTATATAATGTCCTTGAGCAGACTGAAGACGAAATTTATCAATTGCTGGAAGAAGAGTTCGAACGCTGCAAATATGTTTGCAATAAAGAACAAATGACAGAATCAGTACGGTTTATGGGGTCATTCCTAGAAAAGAATAAGAAACGCCTTGTGCGACTGCTGGGCGAAAACGGCGATGTTAAATTTGCTCATCGCATCTTGCAGCAGATGCGGGATCGGTTGCGTATTCGTCTGAGCGAGACCGATATGGAACCCGAAATATTCGAGTATGTGGTGGAGTATATTATGAACGCCCATGTAGGGTTGACGATGCGGTGGTTTCAAAACGGCTGCGATATCTCATTCGAGAAAATGGCTGAGCTAATCTTTATGCTCACCTCGGGTGGCCTCGTCTCGGTGTTGACCGGCCAGGACGCTGTTCCTGAAAATTTTTCGTCGGTACTAAAAACAGGCGAGAAGGATAAACCGCAATAAAAATAAGGAAATGAAAGGGAGACAGCATTATGAAGTATCTGATTATCGGCACAGGAGGAACCGGCGGTGCAGTAGGCGGTTTTCTCGCCGCTGCGGGCTACGATGTTACATTCATTGCGCGCGGTGCACATCTGGTGGCTATGAAAGAGAAGGGATTGGTCGTTAAATCCGGCATCAAAGGCGAGTTTTGCGTGGCAAATCCAAAAGCATGTACCGCTGAGGACTATTGTGATACCCCGGATGTGGTTTTTGTTTGCGTCAAGGGTTATTCATTGGACGATGCCGTCGCACTGTTGAGTCGCTGTGCCAATGAAAAAACGATCATTATTCCCATACTCAACATCTTCGGCACCGGCGAAGTGCTTCAGCGCCGCCTGCCTAATCTGCACGTACTAGACGGCTGTATCTACATTACGTCATATGTGTCGGGCCCTGGCGAGATTACACAGGGCGGTAAGCTATTCACAGTGGTATTCGGCGAGCGGGATGGCCACGTAGGCCCCGAACTTGAACAGATTGCAAAAGAACTGGAAAATAGCCAAATACGTCCCGATCTCACCCATGATATCCGCCGAAAATGTTTCCAGAAATATGCGCTCATCAGCGCAATGGCTACGGCGGGCGCTTATTACGATGCCACAACCGGTGTCGTGTCCTCGACCCCTGAGATGCGTGAGACGTTTATCAACCTGTCAAGGGAAATAGATGCGCTTGCCAATGCGATGGGCATCCCCTTTGAAGAAGATATTGTAGCAAAAAACCTGCGCCTGCTGGATACTGCTGCTCCTGATACGACGGCATCCTTACAAAAAGATCTCCAAAAAGGTAAGAGCAGCGAGATTGACGGTCTCATTTTTGAGCCGGTGCGCTTGGGCCAACGTTATCAGGTTGAAACGCCTACATTTTTAATGGCTGCCAAAAAATTTGGGTATAATGGATATTAATTATCAACCTCAATATTGCATTGACAAGTATATCGCTTGGTGATATATTGGATTCAAAATTATATCGCTACCTGATATACTTAATGCCAATTGCAGGAGGGACTTTTCATGGACGAGATGACACAAAAATTGATTTCTGACTATCTGCCCATGAGCGAGCAGAGCTTTTTACTGCTTTTATGCCTCACTGAGCCCCGTCACGGATACGGCATCATGCAGATGGTGCTTGAGCAGTCACGTGGAAGGGTCAGTCTTGGGCCTTCAACTGTTTATACCATTTTGTACAAAATGGAACAGGATGGCCTGATAGAGGTGGTAAAAGAAGTGGACCGACGCAAAGTTTATGCGATTACATATGCCGGGCGACAGGTGTTGCAAGCAGAAGCTGACCGGGTTGCCGAGCTTGCCCGGTATGCCCATCAGGTTTTGGCTCAAAACAGTACGGCGGTAACGCTATTATAAGGTAAAGGAGAATTATATGATGGGGATTCTAATAACGCTTTCCCGGTTTATGCCCCTTACTTGGTTGCTTATCGCGGTAGCGCTGGGTGCTATTGAGGCTGCGACGATTGATCTGGTTGCCATCTGGTTTGCGCTGGGCGCTTT
>JAEWNU010000238.1 GCA_023456995.1 Bacillota bacterium | reverse complement strand
GTTTACCGCTTACCCCGTAGCGGCGTTATTTTATCTGCTGATGACTTATATTATCACCAAGCTGTTTGATCGTCTCGAACGCAAATATAACTTTTAAGGGGGCGCACCGATATTATGAGTATTATTGAAGTACGCAACCTTAAAAAGAGCTTTGGCGATGTAAAAGTGCTCGACGGCGTTTCATTCTCGGTCGAAAAGGGAGAAGCCATTGCGGTCATCGGGCCTTCCGGCTCAGGCAAAAGCACTATGCTGCGCTGTCTGATCGGTTTAGAGCGTGCCGATGGGGGCGATATTGTCATTGAAGGCGACCCGCTCATGCAGAATGGTGTCTATGTTGCCGACTCACAGATGCGTCAGGTGTGTGCAAAAATGGGCATGGTGTTTCAAAGTTTTAACCTCTTTCCACATATGACGGTGCTTGACAATCTGATTGCGGCACCAACGATGGTACGTAAAGAAGATAAGACCGAAGCCACCGCGCGTGCGCGCACACTGCTGAGTGATGTTGGGCTCTTGGATAAGGCCAATGTCTACCCCGCGGCGCTTTCAGGCGGACAAAAGCAGCGTGTGGCCATTGCCCGCGCACTGATGATGAACCCCGATTTATTGTTGTTCGACGAACCCACTTCGTCGCTTGACCCTCAGCTGACCGCTGAGGTACTCGCTGTGATGAAGAAGCTCGTGGCTAAACGCATGACGATGATCGTCGTAACCCATGAGATGGGCTTTGCCCGTGAAGCAGCAGATAAAGTAATGTTTATGTGCGATTGTAACATCGTTGAGATGGGCACCACAAAAGAAATTTTTGATCATCCTAAAGACCCTCGTATTCGGGAATTCATACAAAGTATTTTATAACGTAATACTAGTCCCCCATTTTTTATCTTACAAGGGCGAGGAGAATAGCGGGCTGATGCCCACCGAATAAGAGGGCGTTAAAGGACAAAAAAGCCAAAGATAACTACTTTTTAGTGAGCCCTAGGCTGTATTGCATTTAAATTCATGCAATACAGCCTGTTTTTTGCACTTTTTTGTGTGCTTTTTCATATCATGCTACTGTAAAAAGCATGCAGGAGGTTTGTTATGCCAAAAATATATTTAAGTCCCTCAACGCAGGAGGGCAACTTTTATGTCACCGGCGGATCTGAAGAATATCATATGAATCAGCTGGCCGACGCTCTTGAGCCATACTTACGCGCAAACGCCATTGGCTTCACCCGAAACAAACCCGACCAAAACGTCGTTACAAACATTCGTCAATCAAACGCCGGAGATTATGCGCTGCACCTAGCACTGCACTCCAATGCTGCGCCAGAATACGGCACCTTGCGCGGCGTGGATATTTACTATTTTCCCGGCAGTTATTCGGGGCAGCGCGCAGCAAACATTGCGGTGCGCCGCTTTAAAGAGATCTATCCGCTACCGGACAAGGTACGGGCGCTTTCTACGACGAGACTCGGCGAGGTGGATAAGGTTAATGCGCCTTCACTGTTTATGGAAATCGGCTACCACGACAATGAGGAAGACGCCAACTGGGTGGCCGACAACCTTGATACTATCGCCAAAGCACTGGGACAGACACTTGCAGAGTATTTTGGGCAGCCGTTTGTCAATCCGATTCAGCCACAACAGGCAACAGTCTCCACCTCGGGTTCAAACCTGAACCTTCGCGCACGCCCCAGCACCTCAGCGGCGGTCATCGGCAGCATCCCACGCGGTGCTAAGGTCACAGTCTATGGTTTACTGCCTGAGTGGGCCAGTGTGTCTTATAACAATAACATAGGTTTTGTCAACAGAAAATTCTTGAATATTTAGACCACGCCAAAATGCTTTAGCAAAAGCGCGCCGCTTATCCGTCGCGCTTTTGTAGGCATTGAAGCATAAATATTTATTTTTTAATGGAGAATTCGTCAAACGTTTACAGCTTTATCTTTGACATTGAAGCTTTTTCAGGCTACAATACTAAATGGTGTTTGCGAGTGGTCAAATTAATTTAATTTTATAATCTGCCATGTTCCGCTTATGCTGTTCTAATACGGACAAAATTAATACGAAAGAATTTAAAATTAAGATAAAAAGAGGTATCGCCGATGGGCATTTTTGACAAAATATTCGGAAACTACTCCGACAAGGAGCTAAAGCGCATCCGGCCTATTGCTGACAGCGTAATCGCGCTAGAAGAAAAATATGCCGCTCTCACCGATGCAGAGCTCAAGGCCGTAACCCCTGCTTTTAAGGCCAGGCTGAAGGCTGGAGAAACGCTCGACGACATTCTGCCCGATGCTTTTGCTGCTTGCCGTGAGGCTGCATGGCGCGTGCTGGGGATGAAACACTTCCCCGTTCAGATTATTGGCGGCATTGTGCTGCATCAGGGGCGCATCGCTGAGATGAAAACCGGCGAAGGTAAAACGCTGGTTGCCACGTTGCCGTCTTATCTCAATGCGCTCTCGGGCGAGGGTGTTCACATCGTGACCGTCAACGAATATTTGGCCCGTCGCGATAGCGAGTGGATGGGCAAAGTACACCGTTTTATGGGGCTGACTGTCGGCTTGGCCGTACCTGGCATGGAAAACGACGAAAAGCGTAAAGCTTATAAATGCGACATCACTTACGCCACCAACAACGAGCTTGGCTTTGACTATTTGCGCGATAACATGGTCGTGTATAAAGAGCAAATGGTACAGCGCGGGCATGCCTTTGCCATCGTCGACGAGGTGGACTCCATCCTGATCGACGAGGCGAGAACACCGCTTATTATTTCGGGACAGGGTGACAAATCCAGCGATCTCTATGAGCGCGCCGATAAATTCGCCAAGGGTCTGACCCGCACCAAGGTAACTGAGCTTGACGACAAGCAGGAACAGGAAGTACTTGAGGGCGATTATATCGTCGATGAAAAGGCCCGAACCGCCACGCTCACCCAGTCGGGCGTAAAAAAGGCCGAGCGTTACTTTGGCATTGAAAACCTAACAGACGCTGAGAATATCACGCTGTCTCATCACATCAATCAGGCTATCAAAGCAAACGGTATCATGCAGCTTGATGTGGATTACGTCGTCAAGGACGGTGAGGTCATTATCGTTGACGAGTTCACCGGGCGTCTCATGATTGGTCGCCGCTACAACGAAGGATTGCATCAGGCCATCGAGGCCAAGGAAGGCGTTAAGGTTGAGCGTGAAAGCAAAACGCTGGCTACTATTACGTTCCAAAACTATTTTAGAATGTACAAAAAGCTTTCCGGCATGACCGGCACAGCGCTCACCGAGGAAAATGAATTCCGCGAGATTTATAACCTCGATGTCATCGTGATTCCCACAAACCGCCCGGTTATCCGCCAGGATTATGACGACGCCATCTACCGCACCGAACAGGGCAAGTATAACGCCGTCATCGAACAGGTTGCCGAATGCCACGAAAAGGGACAACCTGTGCTGGTTGGTACGATCACCATCGATAAATCTGAGTTACTCTCGTCGATGCTCAAAAGGCGCGGCATTAAACACGAGGTGCTAAACGCCAAATATCACGAGCGTGAGGCGCTCATCGTTGCACAGGCCGGTCAGTTTGGCGCTGTGACCATTGCCACTAACATGGCGGGTCGTGGTACTGATATCATGCTCGGCGGTAACGCAGAGTTTTTGGCAAAGAACGAGATGCGCCGTCAGGACTTCTCTGAAGAATTGATTGAACAGTCCACTGGTCACTCAGATACCGACGACGTCGAAATTATTGAAGCGAGAAAGAAATACGCCGAGCTATATGACAAATTCCGTCAGTTGATCGCCCCTGAGGCCGAAAAGGTTAAAGCGGCGGGCGGCCTGTTTATCATCGGCACCGAACGCCACGAATCACGCCGCATCGACAACCAGCTGCGCGGCCGTTCCGGTCGTCAGGGTGACCCCGGCGAATCCCGCTTTTTCCTGTCTCTCGAGGACGATCTCATGCGTCTGTTCGGTGGCGACCGCATTCAGGGACTTATGGAAACTTTGAAGGTGGATGAGGAAACACCGATTGAGGCTAAGCTTCTGTCTTCAACAATTCAGTCGGCGCAGTCCAAGGTTGAAGGTCGAAATTTCTCCACCCGTAAAAACGTTTTGCAGTTTGACGACGTTATGAATCGCCAGCGCGAAATGATCTACTCCCAGCGCCGTTCGGTCATCTTCGGTGATGATATTAAAGATACTATTCTACGCATGTTCGACGGCGTTATCACCGATGCGGTGGATTCTTATCTGCCAAGCACCACCGAAGTTGAAAGTTGGAATCTTACCGGCCTGCGTGATTATTTGGTGGGCTGGGTTACAGATAAGGACGATTTAAACTATACGCTGGGCGAACTGGACCGCATTGGACGAGACGCTATCCGCGCACAGCTGCAAAAGAAGGCGCATGACCGTTATGCGGCGCGCGAACAAGAGTGGGGCGAGAACCTTACTCGTGACCTCGAACGCATGATTTTGCTTAAAAACGTCGATCTTCACTGGATGGATCATATCGACGCCATGGACGAATTACGCCGCGGTATCTACCTACGTAGCTACGGCCAGCACGACCCGGTTGTCGAATACCGCGTTGAGGGCTCCGATATGTATGATGCGATGGTTCAGGCCATCCGTGAGGATACCGTTAAAATGCTGCTCACTGTCCGGGTGCGCATCGAGGCACCCGTCGAGCGCGAGCAGGTGGCAAAACCCACCGAGCCCGTGCCGGACGGAAGTGCTAAACCAGTGCAGCGTAAGGCTAAAAAAGTCGGCAGAAACGATCCCTGCCCCTGTGGAAGCGGCAAAAAATATAAGCACTGCTGCGGAAAATAAACGCGCAGTCAAATCATATATTCTTTATCTTGAGGCTGCCGCGGTTTAGCGGCAGCCTCAATCTAAAGTTTAGTGTCGTATAGCTTCTCTCAGCATAAATGGCGATGCGAATGTGTTTTTCTGCTCTTTCCATAAACTTGTTTTTAAAAACTATTAGATTCTATGCAAATATGCCAATTTTCTCCTAGCACGCATAAAAATTCCAATATTTTAACACTTTGTTATTAATGAATCTGCGTAAATGCTCATAAAGATAGCTAAAGAGGCCTGTGTATTTCTGGGGCTTTTTTTCAAGAGGGCTTTCATTATTTAAACGTTTGATGTATGATACGTAACGGTTATAATGTCATCAGCCAAATGTCCCTTTTGCGTAGAAAGCTTGTTTTTGATTGCTTCCGCCTTTAAGTATACAGCGGTGGAATATACTTTCGTTCTAGTTGCATATTCCCAAACACAATTTGCCGCCGACGTGAAAAGAGGGTGTTGCCTTGCTAAAGCTCTATAAATTGCAAAAAAGCTATGATAAGAGGCGCCCTGTTTTAAGAGAGGTCACCTTTTCGCTCGAACCAGGCACGGCTATTTGCATCGCTGGTAGAAATGCCACGGGAAAAACCACTTTACTGCGTCTGGCGTGCGGCCTAATTTTTCCGGATTCTGGTACCGTCAGCTGCAGCGGAAGAATTGCTTTTGTTCCTCAGGAACCCGCGCTGCTGCCGGAACTCACGGTAGTGGATAATCTAAAGTTATGGTATTCGGCTCAGGGATTAGATGGTCCGTCGTTTGGCGAGGAGTCACTTGAAACACAGTTTGGGCTTTTGCCTTTTCGAAAAAAACGAGCTGGAGCACTCTCAGGCGGAATGAAAAAGCGCCTGTCAATTGCCACAGCACTGGTGGGCAGCCCTGATTTTCTTTTGCTAGACGAGCCTTTTGCCGCGTTGGATGCACCAGGCTGCCGTGAATTATCTTTACTGCTTTGCAAATTAAAATCGAAAGGAATCGGTATTTTATTCACGTCACACGAACCGCAACAGATAGCCGCTCTCGCCGACCACGTCTTTCTGCTGGAAGACGGACGACTTTCAAAGACATTGACACTTTGCAATACTCCCGAAGAGCAGCGTGAACCAAGCGTTTTATCTCTGCTTTTCAGTAATGCGCAATAACGTATAACCATGCCGTAATACGGCTACGAGAGAATAACAGGAGGATTTTCATGAACGAGAACAACGAAGCTAATTTCAACTCAGCGGCAGTCACCACCCTGCCACCACCTGTTCCGCAAAATAAGGCGGGCAAGTCAAAACTACTTATCGGGGTCGCTGCTGTCTGCGCGATTGCAGCTGTTGCGGCAGTTGTTAAATTCTCTTCCACCCCCGATCCCAAGGCGACAGTAGAAGCCGCCTTTACCGCAACTGCTAAGCAGCAACAGGCCGTAACCGATAAGATATATCAAAAGGTTCCTGCTGCCAAGCTGATGTTTGAGGGTCGTGAAGGCGCCACGACTTCCGATTTTGACCTTACAATTAAATCCATTGAGGATAACCCATATGCTGCTTTTGCAAATGCTATTCTCCAGGATGCCGGCATCCGCGGCAAATTCAGCAACGACCCCGCGCAGAAGACTTCCGCTTTTAACACATCGGTTTATCTTAAAGATGCGCCGATGATTGATGTAAGCGCTTTTATGTCACCAGAACTCGTCGTCGCGAGTGTACCAACCTTTAGCCAGACGAATGTTTCGATGAATCCCACCACCTTTGCGAAGGATTATGCCGGCAGTGCACTTAATGCTGTCTACCCGGTGGATGGGCCGTCGCTGGAAATGATGCAGGGTGTCATCACCGGTCAAATTGATTACATCAATGCCATCAGCTCAATTTCTTCCGAGAAGATGCTGGCTGACATTATGCCCATCTTTAAAGGCGCACTAACTAATGCGACCTATACATATGACAAACAAAGCAAAAAATATGTGGTCAATATCCCCGGGGAAGATCTTAAAACTACTGTAGTCAACTACTATCGCTATATCTATTTTGATTCCGAATTGGGTGTGGCGATGGAAAAGATGATGAGTCCTACAGCCTCTGCTCTCACGCCCGACCTCTCCTATGAGGACATGATGAACGAAACCATTTCCAGCATTGAAGAAAGCCTGCCGGATATGGACGCCAAGCTGGCGTTGGATATTAAAAACGGTCTGATTAAATCCGCCAATCTGGTTTGCACCCCCGTTGTGCCAGCCGCCTCTTCCTCCTCGCCTGAAAGCGCCGTCTCACCTGAGATTACGGTGAGCAGTCTTGTTTTTGATTGCTCCTTTGACGATGCCGTCAACACAGCAAAACTTGTTATCACCACTGAAGACGCCATGAGCATGACAGTGGATGCCACTGCTACTCTTTCCAACGACACCTATGCGCTGGATATGGCAGTAGGAGTCGATTCCAGCACCGTCACATTTAACATGCCGCTGAATATCAGTATTGCAGCTGGTGGTGCTTACAACTGTACCGCTGATATGAATATCGAGGCGGGCGGTGAACCCATTAATGCCGGCTTCGCTTTTAACGGTACTGCTGTGCTTGAAAACGACGTACTTACTGTGAGCCTGCCCGAGTCCCGCGTTTATGTTTCGGCCACAGATGCCGCCACCGGCACATTGGTGTTTGACCTCGACTACGCAAACGCACCTTTAACCGAAGCATTGACTGCACCTGAGAGCACGTCGCTCTTTGCGTTGGATGCGCAACAACTTGAACAGTTGAGCAATGAATATTCCGTCGGGTACGAAAGCCTTGTTGGTCAGCTTTACAGTCTGCTGATGGGCTGATTTAGCCACCGGGGCACATCCTGACCTTCGGCCAAAACGCCCCTTTTCGCGCCGCGTAACACGAGCGAAAAGGGGCGTTTTGGCGGTTTGCATAGCGAAGTTAATTTTGATTAGATGGTTAAAAAAAGGGGGGACGATACACGTGAAACTGGTTTTTCAGGGCTGGCGCATCGCAATCTGGCACAGCCTAGGCGCAGTGCTAAATATTCTGATTTGTCTTGCACTGGTTTTTGCATCGGCATTGGCCGTGCTGCGCACTGCACCCAAGCCCGAACCAGTCAACT
The DNA here is from genome assembly GCA_023456995.1 of Bacillota bacterium. Classification (GTDB taxonomy): domain Bacteria; phylum Bacillota; class Clostridia; order Oscillospirales; family Ruminococcaceae; genus Yanshouia. The sequence goes on along the minus strand of JAEWNU010000238.1, from coordinate 3,542 downwards.
TGGCTATCCTCAGTCTCGATGATTCATCCATGCCCGCTACGTTAATTTCCTCTGTAATGGCCTCGCGTTTTGAAGGAGTCGCAACGGTGGTGTTGCTTCAACCAAACGATAACACCGATGGTTATGCCGCCGTGCTGACACTGCCGCAGGGTTTTTGGAACAGCATCATGACTGGGGAGAATCTTGCCCCCGCCCTCACCGTCAACGTTTCATCACCGCTAGAGGGGCTATGGATACGTCAGTTGGCGCAAGCCGTGGGGCGTACGCTGCTAAGTGCACAGAACGCTGTAGGCGGTATGGTTTCGGCTATGTATGCCGAGGGTTTATCGGACGATGAAATTAATCAGAAGCTATTATCGGCCGATATGGCCTTGATGGAAAGCTATTTGACCCGAAAGGGGCTGTTTGACAGCCAGCTACTGCGCACCACTGGGGATGTCACAGCCATAGCTTATTACGGTGGTTCTGCGGTCTCGTTCGTCTTTTTTGCGCTTTTGTTTCTGTTGTTTCCTCCGCTTTACGCACTGCGGCAGTTTGCAGCTTTTTCTCGGCGCCGATGCGAAACCTTTGCCAGTTGCATTCTCACTGCCATAACACTGTATGCAATGCTTTGTCCGTTGGGAATCATTGCGCTGGGTACACCGATTCAAAAAATTCTGGGTGGCAGTAGTCTTCTTTTGATTTTGCTTTGCGCGTCTCTACTGGTTTTTTGCACCGCCACTTTTAAGTCTACCCCCGCTTGTGCCGCGGCAGTCACCGGATTGGCTCTGATTCAAGCGCTGTTTGGAGGCGGCTTACTTCCCCAAGCAATGCTGCCGCCGTCGCTGCTGCCGTTGTGCCGCCTGCTGCCGCTTTCGCTGATGCGCCGCCTGACCATCGATTCGGCTTTTGGAGTCGGGTTTTCCGACACAGCAGCAACTCTGCTTTGGTGCATCTTTTTTACCGGGAGTGCACTGCTGCTGTGGTGGCGAAAGGAGGCGACGTGATTTTGCCCAAGTTTCTAATTCTGCTTGGCTTATTTTTAAAACACCGCCTTAAAAGCGCCGCTTTCTGGGCCAGTGCCGCTGTTTTATTGCTGCTGTTTGGCACCTTTGCACTGCTCTGCCCTGTTGCACGTCCACCTTCAGCGCAGATAGGTTTGATGTATGACGCTTCCGATAGCGCCTTGCAAGCCGCCTGTGAACCGCTACTCAAATCGGACGCGCTATATTTTATCTGGTACCCGCCTGAGAAACTGTCTGACATGCAGCAGGATGTGCGCAACGGTGTTTTGCACTGCGCCTATTACATCAACTCTCAGAATAATCCGCCACCACTTACTGTCTATGAAAACGAGGGTGCATTTCTTACCCCCGTCACTGACGAGTTGGTATTCGCCGCGTGGTTTGAAACGCAGTTACCTCAAACCGTCCTTTCAATCTCCGAAAAACTCGGTTTGAAAGATCATGAGCTTATCGCTTCTGAAATGCGGCGATTGCAGGCACAGAGCAGCCCGATGATGCCATTACTGACACTGAACGCCGCCACAGCACCACAGCTATCAGGCAGTGGTTTGGCACCATTACTTTATGCGGTGCTTATTCCTATGTTTTTGCTTTGCTGCGCTTTTTCTGCTATGCTGGCTCCAACCCGTGAACGAGAATTGACGGCACTTTTACGACTACGCTGTCCGACGCATCGTCTGCTGCCCCCTACCGCTGCGGCGCTGGCACAGATATTAATTTTTGCCACGTTGCCCTCGCTTTGTGAGGCGTTGTTGGTGCTTTTGAAAATTGATACAGGTTATGCGCCGGTCGCGCGCCTTACGCTGATAGTCTTATTAGCGTTGTTGGCAGCGCTGGTTGTCATCGTCGTTTCATGTTTTCGCCCAAACACTATGCTGTTGCTGGTGATGGTATTGTGGGCAGCCGCCTCGGTTGTATTTTCCGGAGCTATCATCTCGCCCGAGGCCTTTGGCAGTTTTAGCGTGCTGAAATACTTGTCTCCCTCGTGGCATTTGCTACGGCTCATGACTGCTTTAAGCTGACAACCTGCCAAACCTGTCATAACAAAAGCGGGCGCCGGTTTCTATCCGCCGTCCGCCTTTTTTATTCTAATATTTTCAATGCTTCCGCATATTTCTTTAGCCGCTCCCGCGTCTTTTCAGAATGATCCTTTAACCGGGTGAGATCGCTGTTGTGCTTTAAATCCGCCAGCTTCACCGCCCGTGCGATGGAGTTATCTTTTAGCGCATTGATATAATCCATATAGGGTGTGTTCTCATCATGAGTCAATAGACGCACCGCCTCAATGATCTCGGATGAAAAGCCCGCTTTTTGCAAGTCGGTAAGACTGACGGTTGTATCCTCAACAACATCGTGCAACAATGCTGCCACAATCTCGCTTTCAGTATGCATCTGCTCAGCAAGATGCAGCGGATGGAAAATATACGGAACGCCACTTCTATCCAACTGACCATGATGCGCCGAATAAGCCAGCAACATTGCCTGTCTGGTCTGTGCGGTATATAACATGAACCCACCCCATTTTGCCAACAAATTAATTTCTGCCAAAGTATAGCATAACCCAATAAACAGGTCAAAGAAATTTTTTCAGGCATTGCATTTTTGCGCGACGGACTTCTGATATGCTATAATATGCACATAATGCTAATGTTCCCATACAAGTATCTTCATACATGCTAAGAAATTGTGCCGTAAGATATAGGCTTTGTGTTATGAAGGGAACCATTCATGCCACAATAATAAAACCAGAAAAAATTGTAATTCGCTTGAAAAAGTTAGGAGAATTTATGAACCGTCCTGAAATTCTTGCCCCTGCCGGCAGCATGGAATCGCTGCAGGCGGCAGTCAACTGCGGCGCCAATGCTGTTTATCTCGGTGCAAAGGCGCTCAATGCCCGTCGCAACGCAGGCAACTTTGATGATGTTGCACTTGCCGAAGCGGTTTCCTATGCACATCTTCATGGTGTAAAAATTTTGCAAACACTTAATATTGTTATGTTTGACAATGAAGTTGGTGACCTGCTGCGCGCTGCCGAAACTGCGGCGAAACTAGGTGTTGACGCCGCCATTGTACAGGACTGGGGCGTGTTGTCGCTGCTTAAATCCACCGTGCCGGAGTTACCTCTATTCGCCTCAACGCAGATGGCTGTGCATAACCTTGCGGGCGCTAAAATGGCGGAGGAGATGGGCTGTAAGCGCGTGGTATTGGCTCGGGAACTGACAGCCGGAGAAATCTCACATATTGTGCAGAATATCTCGGCGCAAACCGAGATATTTGTTCACGGTGCGCTATGCATGAGTGTTTCGGGGCAGTGCTATCTCTCATCCATGTTGGGTGGACGCAGCGGCAACCGTGGATTGTGTGCACAGCCCTGCCGCCTGCCATTCGAATACAGCAACAGTAACCATGCATTGTCTTTAAAAGATCTTTCGCTAATTGAACGCGTTCAAGAGCTTGCTGCACTCGGCGTCAGTTCGCTTAAAATTGAAGGACGTATGAAGCGCCCGGAATATGTCGCCGCCGCAGTGACAGCACTGC